>JANPGL010000431.1:0-5459 GCA_031423915.1 Actinomycetes bacterium
CCACGAAACGGTCACCGACCGCGAGCTGGGCGACGTCGACGCGGACCTCGTGCCCGTCGCGCAGGACGGCCACGTCCTTGGCGCCCAGGTCGAGCAGGCGCCGTAGGGCGGCGCCGCTCGAGCGCTTGGCTCTCGCCTCGACGTAGCGACCGGCGAGGAGGAACATGATGACGGCACACGCGACCTCGAGGTAGAGCTCGTTGCGACCGGCACCGCGCTCGAGACGGATGGTGAAGCCCATCTTCATGCCGGGCATGCCGGCGGTTCCGCGGAACAGCGCGTAGACGCTCCAGCCGAACGCGGCGAGCGTGCCCACCGACACGAGTGTGTCCATCGTGGCCGCGGCGTGGCGCAGGTTGGTCCAGGCGGCCCGGTGGAACAGCCACGCGGCCCAGAGCACCACGGGCGCGGCCAGGGTGAGGGTGAGCCACTGCCAGTAGGTGAACTGCAGCGTGTTGACCATCGAGAGCGCGAGGACCGGCACACCGAGCAGCACCGAGGCGACGAGTCGCTGGCGCAGGCCGGCGAGGTGCGGGTCCGACGGGCCCTCGTCGTCGGCCGGGGCGTCGTGGGCGGCGGACGGTCGTGCCGGTGGCGTGGCCGTGTAGCCGAGGGCCTCGACCTCGGCGACGAGGTACTCGATGGTGACGGTGTCGGGTGCGGTGACGACGGCCTGTTCGGTGGCGTAGTTCACCGTGGCCTCGACGCCGTCGACCTTGTTGAGTCGGCGGGTGATGCGGGCCGCGCAGGAGGCGCAGGTCATGCCGCCGATGGCCAAGGTGGTCGTGGTCGTGGTCGTGGTCGGGGTGGCGATGGTGGTGGTCATGGCTCAGTGCTCCTCGGGGGGTTGGCCGGTGACGGCGCCCTGGTCGAAGGTGAAAGCAGCGGTGTGGACGACACCGGCGTGCTTGAAGTCGAAGAACAGCCGGTAGCGACCGGCCGACGGCAGGGTGGCGTCGAACACGACCACGCCCGGTGCGGTCTTGGTGTCGTCCTCGACCGGGTGGACGTGGGCGTAGGCGAGGTCGCCGGTGCGCAGCGCGACGAGGTGGCCGTTGGCACCGAGGTACGGCTCGAGCGGCGCGGCGTCACCGTTCTGGCGGACGAGCAGCGTCGCGGTGACCTCGCCACCGCGACCGGGCACCGTCGTGAGGGTTACGTCGAAGCCGTCGATGGTCGCTGACGGGCTCGGTTCGGGTGCGGCCGCCGGCTCGTACGTTCCACGCACGGTGAGGTCGGTGCCGAGCGCCAGGCGGGGCCCGTCGGCGACCTGGAAGTCGGCGATCACCCGGTACGAGCCGGCCGGCAGCGGGGGAAGGTCGATCGTCCAGCGTCCGTCGGTGCCGAGCACGGGGTGCACGTGGTGGTAGTCGGTGAGTTCCCGGTTGGTCACGATGAGGTGGAGGTCCCGTTCGTGGAGCGGCGTGAAGCGCCGCACCGGTACGCCGTGCTGGTCGGCGATGGTGAAGACGAACGGCCCGCCCTCCGAGGCGAGCTGGGAGGTGGCGGGGAGGAGTCGGTAGCCGTCCTCGGCCGCGACCACGCCCTGTCCCATGGGCATCGGAGCCTCGGCCGCGGCCGGGGTGACGTCGGGACCCACGGTCGCCCCGGCGACGATGCCGCCACCGAGGAGAGCGGCGAGGACGGCGGCGTAGGCGGCGAGCCGGGTGGAGGTGCGGTTGGTGTTCATGGTCGGTTCCTTCCTGGTGCGGTCAGCGGAGCCGGTCGGCGCCGCGGGCGAACGGTGCGGGTGGGACGACGCAGGTGCCACACGAGCCGGCGGCGCCGCCCCGCCCGGCGGAGGTCGGCGAGGCGCTCGAGTGACATGTGGTAGGCGAGGTCGGGATCCATCGGGTGCTCCTCCGCGGGTGGTCGTGGTCGACAGAAGCCACGGTGCGCCTAAGGCACCGTCGTGGGCATCGGGTGCGGCCCCTCAGATCGAGGGCCGCCAGGCAGGAAGGGGTCAGGTGGCGGCGACGGCGTCGAGCACGTCGAGTCGTGCGGCCCGTCGTGCCGGGACGACGGCGGCGAGCGACCCGGCCATGGCGGCGGCTACGAGCATCAGCAGCAGCTGACCCACGGGGGGCCGGAAGGCGCCGCCGCCGGAGGCCACCGTCCGGGCGAGCGCCCAGCCGGCTGCGATGCCGATGGCCATGCCGACGATCGCACCGAACGTGGCGATCGTGACGGCCTCCCAGCGCACGGTCGCCCGTAGCTGCCGGCGGGTCATGCCGACGGCCCGCAACAGCCCGAGCTCACGGGTGCGTTCGAACACCGACAGGCCGACGGCGTTCGTGATGCCGAGCAGCGCGATGACCACGGCGAGGGCGAGCAGCCCGTACACGAGGTTCACGACCGAGTCGACGGCGGCGGCCTGGTTCGAGCGGATGCCCTCGCGGTCGTACACGTGCGCCTGCGGGGTCCCGGCGAGCACCGACTCGATGCCGGCGCGCACCGCGAGTCGATCAGCGTGGTCGTCGGTGGCGATGAGCACCTGGGTCACGGCGTCGTCGTGGACGAGGTCGCGCAGGTCGTCGAGGCGAACGAGGTAGTTGCCCATGAGCTCGCCGTGCCGGTAGATCGCGCCCACGGTCAGCGGGCGGAACCCGGCGTCGACGAACGTGAGCGCCATGCGGTCGCCCACCTTCAGGTGGCGATCGCGGGCCGCGTCGTCGTCGACGGCGATCTGTCCGGGCGTCAGGCCGGCGACGGACCCGGCGGTCTCCTCGAGGCGAACGAGACCGTCGACGTGGGCGGTGTCGACCCCGGCGAGCATGGCGGCATCGCCGTCGATCTCGACCATCGTGCTCGCCGAGGCGACGGTGGCGCGGACACCCGGGACCGCCGTCAGCTGCGCGACGGTCGCGTCGCTCACACCGCCGCTCGACATGTGCCCGCCGGCGCGCACGACGTAGTCGCCGGTGAAGGACCGCTCGACCGCATCGCCGACCGTCGACCTCCATGCCGTTGCCAACACGGTCACCGCGACCACGAGCGACACGCCGATCGTCAGCGCCGACGCGGTCGTTGACGCCCGTCGCGGGTTGCGCGCTGCGTTGGCGGCGGCGATGGTGCCGACCGCGCCTTTGGCGGCACGTGCGGGGCGGCCCAGCACGGAGGCGATCGGGCCCAGCAGCGACGGTCCCAGGATCACCGCACCGATGAGTACCAGGACGGATCCCGCGCCGACCGACGCAGCACTGTCGGACCGGACCGCGCCGTTCACCAGGGTCACCGCCCCGGTGGCGGCCGTGAGGGCACCAACGCGGAAGCGCACGCCACTGCTCGCCGACGTGTCGATCGCCGCCGACCGCATCGCCGACACCGGGGCCACGCGACCCGCAGCACGAGCCGGCATCGCGGCCGAGGCGAGGGCGACCGCCGTGCCGAGCAGCACCGACACCGACACCGTCGTCCCGGTCACCACCAGACCGCCCGTCGGCAGTCCGAGTCCCATGGCGCCGAGGACGGCGCGGATCCCCGCGGCAGCCGCACAGCCCAGGCCGAGACCGACGGTGGAGCCCACGGCACCGGTCAGGAGGGCCTCGCCGAGCACGCTGCGCAGCACCTGCCGCCGGCTGGCACCCAGGGCGCGCAAGAGGGCGAGTTCGTGGCGGCGCTGGGCGACCACGATGGCGTAGGCGTTGAAGATCACGAAGGACCCCACTAGCAGAGCGATGAGAGCGAACACGACCAGGAATCGCGAGTAGGTGTCGAGCTGGTCGGAGACGCGTCGCTGGTTCTCCCGGGTCACCTCGGCACCCGTGACGGTCTGCACGTCCGCGCCCACCGCGGCGCGGATGCGGTCGGCCAGAGCGGCGGCCTCGATGCCCTCGTCACCGACGATGCGGATGCCGTCGACGACACCGTCCACGCCGAGCAATCCACCGAGGATGGAGGAGGGGACCAGCACGTACGACTCGCCGAGAGGGCTGTCGGCGGTGCCGAAGGCGGCGATGCCCACCACGACGGCGTCGTGGGGGCCGTCCTGGCCGTAGACCGTGGCGCGCTCGCCCGGGCTGAGATGGGCGCGGCGAGCGGTGCCCCGGTCCACGGCGATCTCCCCCGTGGCCGACGGCGCCCGACCGGCGACGAGATGGAACGGGTTGAGCCGGTCGTCGGTGATCCAGCTCATCCCGGTGGACGTCTCGCCGAGGCCGGCCTCGACGACCTTGCCGTCGGCGCCCGCGATCGGGAGCGGTCCCCGCAGGACGCCCTCGACGTGGGCGACGCCGGGCACGGTGCGGACCGCGTCGACGAGCGAGGCGGGGATGCGCGGCTGGGTGTTCGAGGCGAACGACGACGCGAACGGGGTGGGGGCGCGCACGATGACATCGGTGTCGGCGTTGCTGCCGGCGACGAGCTGGTCGAAGCCGCGGCGCATGGTGTCGGTGAGCACGAGGGTGCCCGCCATGAAGGTGACGCCGAGCACGATCGCCACGGCGGTCATGAGCAGGCGAACCGGTCGGGCCGCCAGGTTGCGGATGGTGTAGCGGAGCATGGCCGTCACCGCCCCAGCGACGTCAACGCGTCGAGGATCCGGTCGGGGCTGCTCTCGGGTAGGTCGTCGACGATGCGGCCGTCGGCCAGCAGGACGACCCGATCGGCGTAGCTCGCCGCGCGCGGGTCGTGCGTGACCATCACGATCGTCTGGCCCAGGTCGCGGACCGCGTCCTGCAGGAACGAGAGGATCTCGGCACCCGAGCGCGAGTCGAGGTTGCCGGTCGGCTCGTCGGCGAACACGATCGCCGGCCGACCAGCGATGGCCCGGGCGACGGCAACGCGTTGCTGCTGGCCGCCGGACAGCTCCCCGGGGCGGTGCGACAGGCGGCTGCGCATCCCCACGCGGTCGATGACCGTGTCGAGCCAGGCCCCGTCGGGGCGGCGACGTGCGAGCGCGGTCGGCAGGGTGATGTTCTCGATCGCCGTCAGGGTCGGGACGAGGTTGAACGCCTGGAACACGAACCCGATCCGGTCCCGACGCAGCTCGGTCATCCGCCGGTCGTCGAGGCGGCCGAGGTCGGTGTCACCGATCGTCGCCGTTCCCGACGTGAGCGTGTCGAGCCCGGCAAGGCAGTGCATGAGGGTGCTCTTGCCCGAACCGCTCGGCCCCATGATCGCCGTGAACGTGCCGGGGGCGAACCCGACGGTCACCCGGTCCAGGGCGGTAACCGCCTGGTCATCGTGGCCGTACCGCTTGGTGGCGTCGAGGAGCTGCGCCGCGACGACGCCCGAGGTGGGCCGGGTCGCGGAACCTGTGGAAGTGGTCAGCGTGGTCATGCTCTGACGGTGCGCCTAAGGGGACGGCCGCCGCATCGGACGCAACCCCTCAGATCCCGCCGCGCCGACGTCGGCGGACCGGGGCCGAAGCGGAAATGAGGCGTCCCCACCGATGCGCCGGTGGGGCACTTAGCCGGAGCCTGGTGTCATGGCCTTCTCCATCCCCTACCTCGCCGGCA
>JANPGL010000432.1:0-1774 GCA_031423915.1 Actinomycetes bacterium
GACATACCGGCGCGACTCTATACGTTGCTTGTTCCCGGGCTCACAAATGGTCGCGCATCCGGGTGGCGTCGATGCGTCGGGCGGTCGAATCGTCCCGGTGACGCGACCGCTCCCTCGGCGTGGCCCGTCACACGTTCGTCATAGACGCCCGGCGAGCGGGCATCCGACGACGGCCTACGCTCCTGCCGCCATGGGGGACGACGCACTCGACCGGGCCCGGGACGCGGCGCGACGCATGCCCGGCTGGGGTGAGCTCGACCTCGCCTTCGAGCCCATCGAGATCGGGATCACGAACCGCAACTACAAGGTGTCCCTGCCCGACGGTTCCGCCTGGATGGTGCGGCTGCCGGGCGAACGCACCGAGGTGCTCGGCATCGACAGGGCCTGCGAGGCCGAGGCGGCCCGCCGGGCCGACGCACTGGGCATCGGCCCGCCCGTGCTCGACGAGCTGCCCGGCGTGGGCACGCTCGTCACGCGGTTCGTGGCCGGCGCGCACGCCGCCGACGGGGCCGCGTTCGCGGCCCGGCTCGGCACCGTCGTGCCGCTCCTGCGCACCTTCCACCGCAGCGGCCCCATCGCCGGTCGGTTCCCCATCTTCCGGGTCGTCGAGTGGCACGAGCGTGACGCCCGCGCCCACGGCGTGCCCACACCCAGCCGCTGGGACGCGCTGCACCGGCAGGCACTCGAGGTTGAGCGGGCGTTCGCGGCGTCGGCCGAGCCCGAGGTGCCGTGCCACAACGACCTCCTGCCGGCCAACGTGCTGTTCGACGGCGACCGCGCCTGGCTGCTCGACTTCGAGTACGCCGGCATGAACGACGCCGCCTTCGACCTCGGCAACCTGGCGGTCAACGCCGGGCTCGACGAGGCAGCGGAGGAGCGGCTGCTCGGGCTCTACCACGGCAGCGTCACGGCGCGGACCTGGGCGCGGCTGCAGCTCATGAAGATCATGAGCGACCTGCGCGAAGGGCTGTGGGCCGAGGTGCAGCAGGGCATCTCGACGCTCACCACCATCGACTTCGCGGCCTACGCCGACGAGCACCTCGACCGGTGCGCGGCGCTCTTCGCCGACCCCCGCGTGCCCGGCTGGCTGGCCGACGCGGCGTCGCCGTAGCCCGCCCTACGCTGCCGGACCATGCGCGATCGGGCGAGGGTGGTCATCATCGGCGGCGGTGTGGGCGGGGCGTCGATCGCCTACCACCTCGCCCTGGTCGGTTGCACGGACGTCGTGCTGGTCGAGCGCGACCAGCTGACGTCGGGCTCCACGTTCCACTCGGCCGGGCTCGTCGGGCAGCTCCGCAGCTCGGTGACGCTGACCCGGATGATGATGTACGGCGCCGAGCTGTACCGGCGCCTGTGGTACGCGACCGGCCACGACGTCGGATGGCACGAGGTCGGCTCGCTGCGGCTGGCGTCCACCCCCGAGCGCGTCGAGGAGCTGCGACGCCAGGCCGGCTGGGCGCAGACGTTCGGCCTGCCGCTCGAGCTGATCTCGACGGCCGAGGCGCTCGAGAAGTTCCACGGCCTGTTCGACCCCACCGACGGGCGCGCGGCGGTGTGGCTGCCCACCGACGGCTGGCTGAACCCCAGCGACCTGTGCATGGCGCTCGCCGCCGGCGCGCGCCAGCGCGGCGTCGAGATCGCCACCCTGACCCGGGTGACCGGCATCGGCGTCTCCGGGCCCGAAGGCCGACGTCGGGTCACCCACGTCGACACCGACCGCGGCCGCATCGAGTGCGAGGTCGTGGTGAACGCCGGCGGCATGTACGCCCACGAG
>JANPGL010000433.1:0-5308 GCA_031423915.1 Actinomycetes bacterium
GGCCCCACCGGCCAGCACCTCGAGCTCGGCATCAGCGAGATGAACCTGTTCCTGCTGCTCGGTGCGCTCGGGCTGGCGCACGAGCACCACGGCGAGGCACTGCTGCCGATCGGCACGGTGTACGACCCGTTCGTGTGTCGCGGCCTCGACGCGCTGGTCTACGCGCTCTACAACGGTGCCCGCTTCGTGGTGGTGGGCACGCCGTCGGGCGTCTCGCTGTCGGCCGAGGGCGGCGCCCATCAGTCGACGGTCACCGCGTCGCTCGGCATGGAGCTCCCCGGGCTGACACTGGCGGAGCCGGCGTACGCCACCGCGCTCGACTGGCTCCTGTGCGACGGCCTGGCCCGGTTGGGCGCAGCGGACGGCTCGTCGCTGTACCTGCGTCTGTCGACGCGCCCCGTCGACCAGGGGCCGTTCGAGCGGCTGCGGGCCGCGCGAGGCGACGAGGCGCTGCGGGCCGATGTTCTGGCGGGCGCCTACCTCCTGGTCGACCGCTCGGCGGCGATGGTCGGCGCTCCCGTCGTCCAGCTCGTCACGTGCGGCGCCACGGTTCCCGAGGTGCTCGTCGCCTCGGCGTTGCTGGCCGACGAAGGCGTGGCCGCCAACGTGATCGAGCTGACGAGCGCGGACCGCGTCTACCGCTCGTGGCGCGACGGCTTGCGGGCCGCCGTGCAGTCGGCTCGTCGGACCGACGTCGGGGGCCACCTGGCGACGCTCGTCGCCCCGGCCGACCGGCACGCCCCGATCGTCACGGTGCACGACGCCGCCAGCCACTCGCTCGCCTGGCT
Organism: Actinomycetes bacterium; assembly: GCA_031423915.1. GTDB lineage: Bacteria > Actinomycetota > Acidimicrobiia > Acidimicrobiales > Ilumatobacteraceae > JANMAT01. The sequence continues at coordinate 789 of JANPGL010000433.1, forward strand.
CGGCTCGGTGTTCGGAGCCCGCGTGGTGCCGGTCGGGGTCGACGAGTTCGGGCAGTCGGGTTCGCTGGCGCAGCTGCACCGCGCGTTCGGCCTCGACGCGCCGTCCATCGTCAGCGCCGCGCTCGTCGCCCTCGGCTGATCCTGGCCCGCACGCGCACCGGCGGCCGCTCCCGGAGCGGGAACGGCCGCCGACGGACGCGCCGGTGGATGAGGTCAGCGCGACCGGACCTCGGTGCGGACGCCGCCGTCCTCCACCTCGGCCTGGAACTTCACGGTGGTGGTCCCGTCGGTGAAGGTCACCTCCGGCTCGGGGCCGGTGGCCCGCTCGACCGTGGCGGTGAATCCGGCGCTGGGCGCGGTGGCGACGACCGTCAGGTCGGTGCCCCCCTGCGACAGGGTCACCGTGCCGGCCGCGCCAGCCGCGCAGGGCGCCGCCAGATCGCAGATGGCACGGACGCGTACGCCGACGCGCCCGTTGGCGGCCCGTCCGGTCGCGGTGGTCGCGGTGGTCGTGGCGGCGGTGGCGGGAGTGCCGGTGGCGGTCGTGGCCGTCGTGCCCGGCGCACCGGCGGCCGTCGTGTCGGTCGTCTCCGTCGCCGTCGCCGAGCTGGTGCGTCCGCCGCGCCGCTGGCGGTGGCCTTGTTCGACCTGGCCCGTGCCGCCGCCACTGCGACCGCCGCCGCCTTTGTCGTCGCCGCCTTTGGCGAACGAGGCCGCGGCCGGCACGAGCGCCGCCGTGATGACGCCCGCGATGAGGATCTTGCGCAGGTCCATGTGGAGTCCTTTCCGTCGTAGCGCCGACGGTGCCCCGTCGGCGCCGACATCGTCCGGCCGATGCCCCGGCCCGGCCATCGGACGTTCGTCGTACGACGGTTTTGTCAACAACGCTGGTGCATCGCGACCAAACCGGAACCGCTCGCGCACCGCTTCGTTGCCCCAGGTCCGCAACCTTTGACCGGCTGGCCAAACCCCGACGTGCCGTGCGCCAGACTGAAGGCATGAGCGACGCGATGAAGCATGCCGATCCGGCCCTGTGGGCGGCCGTCGACCAGGTGGCCGCCATCCGGGAGCGAACGCTGTCGAGCCGCGAGTTGCTCGATGCCATGGCAGCGCGGATCGAACGGTTGAACCCGGCGGTGAACGCCGTCGTCACATTCGATCTCGAACGCGGGCGCGCCGCGGCCGCGGCGGCCGACCAGGCCACGGCGCGGGGCGATACGCAGGGGCCGCTCCACGGGTTGCCGGTCACCGTCAAGGATGCGCTGGCCGTCGCCGGCATGCGTTCCACCGGCGGCGCCACCGAGCTGAGCGACCATGTCCCCGCGGCCGACGCCGATGCCCCGGCCCGGGCGTTCGCGGCGGGGGCCTACTGCTTCGGCAAGACGAACGTGCCGCGCTGGTCGGGCGACCTGCAGACCTTCAACGACGTGTTCGGGACGACGAACAACCCGTGGGACGTGACCCGCGTGCCCGGTGGCTCGTCGGGCGGCGCGGCGGCGGCCGTAGCGCTCGGGCTCACGAGCTTCGAGATCGGCACCGACATCGGCGGCTCGATCCGCGTGCCTGCGGCGTACTGCGGCGTGGCGGGGCACAAGCCGAGCTACGGCCTGGTGCCCTGCGGGGGGTACCTCGACGGCCCCGAGGGCGGTCTCACCGAACCGGACGTGAACGTCCACGGGCCGCTCGCCCGCTCGGTCGACGACCTCGAGCTGCTACTCGACGTGCTGGCGGGTCCTCGCCCGGACCGTGCCGGCGCCTGGCAGGTGCGCGTGCCGCCGGCCCGACACGAGCGGCTGCGCGATCTGCGCGTGGCCCTGTGGGCCGACGACCCGGCGTGCCCGGTGTCGGCCGACACGGCGGCGGCGGTGCGCGGTGCGGCGCAGACGCTGGCCGAAGGCGGCGCGAGGGTCGACGACGAGGCCCGTCCGGCGATCGACGTCAGCGCCGCCGCCGCGCTCGGCCTCGCTCTCGTGGGGCTGGCGGTCACGCCGTCGGTGCCCGACGAGGTGTTCGCCGGCGCCGCGGCGCACGGGTCGGCGATCGCCGCGCCCCATCGCGCCTGGTTGACCATGGACCGCCAGCGGGCAGGCGTGCGGGCCGCGTGGGCCGACTTCTTCCGGCACCACGACGTGCTGCTGTGCCCGGTCATCGCCACGCCGCCGTTCGCCCACCTGCAGGCGGGCGGGTTCGGCGATCGCACGCTGCCCATCGACGGTGTCGTGCGCCCGTACCCCGATCTGGTCTGGTGGACGATCCTCATCGGCATGGCCTACCTGCCGTCCACGGTGGTGCCCGTCGGCCGCACGGCCGACGGGCTCCCGATCGGCGTGCAGGTGGTCGGGCCCTACCTCGAGGACCGCACGACGATCGCCGTGGCGCGCACGCTGGTGGAGCGGCTCGGTCCGATCGTGCCTCCCCCGATGGCGAGCTGACCGTCGCGGCTCAGACCCGGACCGCGCCCGGGGTGCCCGGAGCGACGGTGAAGGTGGCGTCCGTCGACAGGGCGCTGTCGCGCACCGTCACGTCGGCGACGACTCGGAACTCGGTGGTCCACTTCGTCGCGGTCACCGTGTTTCGCACCCAGCCGCGCTTCTGGACGTTGAGGTACTTCAGCGCCGGGAAGAGCCCGAGGAACCCTTCGAGCGACGGGGGCAGCAGCGCGCCGGACGAGATCGACGTGCCGACGAACTCGGTGGCGACGGTCGTGGTCCCGTCGTCGAGGCGCACGTCGGCCACGGCCGACAGGTGGATGTCGCCGGTGACCACGACCACGTTGCGCCGGCCGGCATCCCGGATGCCCTGCAGCAGCCGCTGGCGGGCCACGGGGTAGCCGTCCCACTGGTCGTAGTTGAGCACGGCGCCGTTGAGTCGGGCGTCGCCCATCACGACCTGGTTCCCCAGGACGTTCCACGTCGCCGACGACGCCTTGAGCCCGTCGAGCAGCCACTGCTCCTGGTCGGCGCCGAGCATCGTGCGGTCCGTGGCCGACCACTCGGGGCAGGGCGGTTGCGTGCTGAGGATGGCGTCGCCACAGGCCTGGTCCGACCGGTACTGGCGTCCGTCGAGGAGGAACACCTGGGCGAGCGATCCCCAGGCCACGTCGCGGTAGATGCGCAGCGACGCGCCGTCGGGCCGGGCGAGCCGCGTGGGCATGTACTCCCACCACGCCCGGTAGGCCAGCGCCCGCCTGGACAGGAACGCATCGGCGGTGACCGCAGCGTTCTCGCTGTGCGCGTCGGCGTAGTTGTTCTCGACCTCGTGGTCGTCCCACACCACCAGCCACGGGCACGAGGCATGGGCGGCCCGCAGATCGGCGTCGCTGCGGTAGAGCGCGTACCGGGCGCGGTAGTCGGCCAGCGTCGTGCACACCTCGCCGGTGTGGGCGCGCACGGCGCCGGCGCGCGGGCCGTACACGTAGATGTAGTCACCGAGCCACACGAACAGGTCGAGCGAGCTCGCCGCGATGTCGCGGTGGGCGGCGTAGAAGCCGTTCTGGAAGTCCTGGCACGAGCCGAAGCCGAACCGGAGCCGGTCGACGGGCGCGCCGGGCGCGGGGGACGTTCGTGTGGTGCCACGCACCTCGTAGCCGTCGACGCGGAACCGGTAGCGGTACGGCGTGCCCGGCGACAGGCCGGCCGCGTCGACGTGGACGGTGAAGTCGTCGTCGGCCCCCGCGGTGGCGAGACCGCGGGCGACGACCGCGGTGAACGAGTCGTCGGTGGCCACCTCCCACGCCAACGGCACCGCCTCGGCCGCGCCGGCCGGGTCGGCGCGCGTCCACAGCACGACGCGGTCGGGGAGCGGGTCGCCCGACGCCACCCCGCAGGTGAACGGGTCGACGCGGAGCCCGGCCGACGGCGCGGCCGCCGTCGTCGCGGTCGTCGTGGTAGCGGGCGCGGTCGTGGTGGTGGGCGCGACGGTCGACCCGGAGGTCGATGCCGGCCCGGCCCCGCTCGTCGTGGGGACCGAGGTCGGTGACGACGTGCCGCTCGACGACGAGCAGGCGGCGAGCAGGCTCGCCGCCGATGCGGCGAGGAACGCACGGCGGGTCAGATCGGCCATGGCCTCAACCTAGCGGTGGACGTGGAGCCGAGCGGAGGGCTGGTACCGTCGAGTGGTCGTCGAGCACTGGGGGTGCTGATGCGCATCGGGGCAACCATCTTCTGCCAGAACTACGCGGACTGGAACCGGTACGAGGCCGAGGAGCGAGGCGAGGAGACAGCCGCGCGCCCCGTGACGTCGGACCGGGACATCTTCTACGAGGAGATCGACCTGGCGATCTCGGCCGACCGCCTCGGCTTCGACAGCGTGTGGACCATCGAGCACCACTTCACGCCGTACACGATGGTCACGAACCCGCTGCAGTTGCTCACCTACCTCGCGGGCGTGACCGAGCACGTCGACCTCGGCACGATGGTGATCGTCCTGCCCTGGCACAACCCGGTGCGCGTGGCCGAGGACGTCGCGATGCTGCAAGCCTTCCTCGGCGACAAGCGGCGCGTGATCGCCGGCGTCGGGCG
>JANPGL010000434.1:0-15493 GCA_031423915.1 Actinomycetes bacterium
CGGATGGGCTGGCCACCGAGCAGCAGCACGTCGAGCGGGCCGGCGCCGGCCGTGAACACCAGGGTGTCGCCCGCACCGAACACCGCCCGTTGGCCGTGGTCGAACGGGCGGGCGTCGTCGCCCACGGTGCCGGCGCCGGCCAGCGCGTAGGCGAGCGCGTTGTAGGCGGGGTTCCACGGCAGCTCGAGGCGGGCGCCCGGCGTCAGCGTGGCGTGCACCAGGGCGATCGGTGTGTGCGTCGAGCCGGGGCCGGCGTGGCCGGCCACCTCGCCGGCGATCACCCGGACGATCGCACCCGCATCGGGCGACGTGAGGAGCACCACCTGGTCGGCCTCGAGGCTCTGGTAGCGGGGGTCGGTCATCTTGTCGCGCCCGGGCAGGTTGACCCAGAGCTGGATGCCGTGGAACAGGCCACCCGACACGACGAGCTTCTCGGGCGGCGTCTCGATGTGGAGCAGGCCGGAGCCGGCCGTCATCCACTGGGTGGCCCCGTTGGTGATGAGGCCGCCGCCACCGTGCGAGTCCTGGTGCTGGAAGGTGCCGTCGATCATGTAGGTGACGGTCTCGAAGCCGCGATGCGGGTGCCAGTCGGTGCCCTTGGGTTCGTACGGGGCCCAGTCGACCTCGCCCATCTGATCCATGTGGATGAACGGGTCGAGGTCCGCGTGGGACACGCCGGCGAAGGCGCGGCGGACGGGGAACCCGAGGCCCTCGTGCGACGCGGGGGCGGTGGTGAGCGAGCGCACGGCGCGGGGCCGGGCGTCGGACGCCGGGGCGGCGATGCGGGCGAGTGTGAGGGTGTCGGCGGTGACGGCGGGCATGTCGGGTCCTCCCGGGCCAGATCGTTGCGATTGCAACTACTTGAACACGGAAGGACCCCGGATATTCCCGCCGGGGGCTGCGCCCGGGTCGCTGGCGCTCCCACGGTCGCCGGCTTCGCTGCGCTCAGCCGAAGTTCGGGGTGCGCTTCTGCACGAAGGCGGCGAACGCTTCCCGGGCGTGCTCGCCGCCGGCGATCACCAGGTGGCGCTCCGATTCGAGCTGCACGAAGTCGCGCAGCTCCATGCGCTCGGCCGCCAGGTAGTTGGCCTTCATGCCCCGCAGCGCGGTGGGCGACTTGGCCGCCAGGCCCTGCACCACGGCCTCGGCGTCGGCCCGGAACGTGTCGTCGGGGAACACGCGGGCCACCAGCCCGATGCGCTGGGCCTCGGCGGCGTCGAACTTGCCCGGCAGGAACGACAGCTCGCGGGCCTTGGCCGCGCCGACGAGGCGCGGCAGGGTCCACGGCAGGCCCATGTCGCCGGCGACGGCCACGTCGAGGAACGCCGTGTTGAACTTCACCGACGCCGCCGCCACCCGCAGGTCGCACGCCAGCGCCCACCCGAGCCCGGCACCGGCACAGGCGCCGTTGACGGCGGCCACGGTCACGGCCGGCAGCTCGTGGAGCAGCGTGGCCACGTGGAAGTGACGGGCATCCAGCTTCTCGTCGGTCGCGCCCCCTCCGCTCGAGAAGTGGCCGAGATCGGCACCGGGGCAGAAGCCCTTGCCGGCGCCCGTGAGCACCAGCACGCGTATCGACGGGTCCTGCGAGGCGAGCACCAGCGCGTCGTACCCCTCGCGGACCATCTGGTTCGTCATGCCGTTCAACCGGTCGGGCCGGTTGAACGTGAGGCGGGCGATGCCACCGTCCACCTCGTAGCGGATCGTCTCGAAGTCGGTCACGAGCCCTCTCCCAGTCGTTCGAAGTTCGGTGGGCGTCGCTCGATGAGCGACATCGCTCCCTCGAGCGCATCGGGCCGGTCGATGGCGGCCCACTGCGCCACATCGGCTTGGCGCAGCGCGTCCGGGTACCCGATGCCCAGGTGCGCGTACACGAGCCGCTTGGTGTCGCGCAGCGAGCCCGGCGACGCGACCTCGGCCAGCGCCACGATGTAGGCGCGCGCCCGGGCCAGCAGTTCATCGGGCGCCACGACGTCTTCGACCAGACCGATGCGCAGCGCCTCGGCCGCGTCGACCTTGCGCGAGCTCCACAGCAGGTCGAGCGCGCGGCCGGCGCCCAGGATGCGGGGCAGGATCCAGCTGGTGCCGTGCTCGGCGATGAGGCCGCGCTTGGAGAACACCGTCGTGAACGAGCCGTCGGTGGAGGCGAAGCGGATGTCGCTCATCACCGCCAGCACGAACCCGCCGCCGGCCGCCGGGCCGTTCACCGCGGCGATGATCGGCTTGCCCACCGCCAGCAGGTACGTGAACAGCCCGGGCACGTCGTCGCCCTTCGAGGGCTCGCCCTTCGGCGCACCGGGCGACGTGGTGGCCTTCAGCACGTCGGCGTCGAGCCCGGCGCAGAAGCCGCGGCCGGCGCCGGTGACGACGATGCCCACCACGGCCGGGTCGGCCTCGGCTCGCAGGATGGCGGCGCGGAACGCGGCCAGCATCGGGTACGTGAGCGCGTTGAGCTTCTCGGGGCGGTTCAGGGTGACGACGGCGACGGGGTCGTCCACCTCGTAGCGCACGAGGTCGTCCATGGCGTCTCCTTCTAGTCAGGCGATGGGCCGGGTCAGGCGATGGGCCGGGTCAGGCGAGGGTGGCGAGGAACCCGTCGACGGCGGCGTTCCAGGCCGCGGGCTGCTCGAAGTACGTGGAGTGGCCGGCGCCGGGGATCACGACGAGGCGGGCGCCGGGAATGCGGGCGGCCGCGGCCTCGATCATCGGTTGCGGGAAGATCCGATCGTCGTCCGACGCCACGACCAGCACGGGGCACCCCAAACGGGCGAGTTGCTCGTCGGTGAACGCGGTCGACAACAGGCTGTGGCGCGCCTCGGTGGGTGGCGGGGTGCTGCTCCCCAGCTGCTGGTAGAGGAACGCCTTGGCCCGATCGGTGTCCATCACGTGACGGCCGAGCGCGGGGTGCACCCCGAGCACGGCCGGCCCCGGCGGGGGCGCCTGGCGCGCCGCGACCGCCCACGCCTCGGTGGCGACGCCGGCCAGCGAGTTCGTCAGCACCAGCGACCGCACGCGCCCCGGTTCGGTCAGCGTGAAGCCGAGCGCCGTCCACCCGCCCATCGACTGGCCGACCACGTGGGCGCGCTCGACCCCGACGGCGTCGAGGACGACGCCCAGGTCGAGGGCGGCCTGCGCCACGGTGGCCCGACCCCCGTGGTTCGTCGAGCGGCCGAAGCCCCGGGCGTCCCAGGTGACCGTGCGGAACCGACCGGCGAGGTGGGCGACCTGCTGGTACCAGACGGCGTGGGTGCCCCCGAGCCCGTGACAGAACACGATCGCGTCGTCCCCTGATCCGGCCGTCTCGACGTGCAGCGTCTCGCCGTCGACCGCGACCTCGTGCACGGCCCATGCCGCGGTGTCCTGCCCCATGACCGGACGGTACTGCGGGCCTACACCACACCCCAAAGGTGACCGTTGACACGGCGGACGTTTCCGGACAGAGTGTCCGGAATGGCTACAGGAGAGCTCGACCGACGCGTGCGGCGCACCCAGGCCCGCCTGCGCGCCGCCATCGTCGAGCTCGTCCACGACAAGGGCTTCCAGGCGGTCACCGTCGACCACCTCTGCGAGCGCGCCGACGTCACCCGCGCCACCTTCTACGTCCACTTCCGCGACAAGGAGCACCTGCTCTCGTCGGTCGTCGACGACCTGGTGGACCGCTGCCTCGACCGGTTCGCCGCCAGCGGCGGCACCGACGACCACCGCGGCGAGCGACTGGCCGTGCTGTTCGAAGAGGCCCGCCAGCACCACCAGGCGTTCGTGATCATCCTGCGCGGCGAGGCCGACGGCGCCGCGCTCCGGCGCCTGCGGGCCCGCCTCGCCGGCATCGTGAGCGATGCGCTCGCCGACACGGCCGGCCATCTGCACGCCGACCCCCGCGTCCCGCTCGACATCGTCACCCACCTGCTCGTCGGCGAGATCCTCGGGCTCCTCACCTGGTGGGTCGAGCACGACGACGCCGAGTTCGACGCCCACCAGGTCGTCACCTGGCTGCGCGGCACGTCGATCTACGGACGCCACTGGGCGCTCGGCGTCGAAGACGAGCGGCTGTCCGCACCATCCGCCGCGGCCTACCGGGCCGGGCTACCGCCCAAGGAGGGCTCGTGAAGGTCCGCATCGACAACGACCGCTGCCATGGTCACCAGATGTGCGCCATCGCCGCACCCGCGGTGTTCGGCTCCGACGACTACGGCAACGCCGTCGTCCTCATCGAGGGCGACGTGCCCGCCGAGCTCGAGGCGGCCACGCGACGCGCCGAGTCGAACTGCCCCGAACACGCCGTGATCATCGAGGACTGAGGAGCCACACCGTGACGACCATCGAACCGGTCCGCGACTGGACCACCGACTACGACATCTTCGACCCCGCGTTCATCAGGAACCCGTACCCCGTGGCGGCCGAGGTGCGCAGCGGCGAGTGCCCCATCGCGCACACCGAGCGCTGGGGCGGTTCGTGGTTGCCCACCCGCTACGAGGACGTCGTGGCCATCGCCCACGAGTACGAGACGTTCACCTCGCGCCAGATCATCGTGACCCCGCCGCCCCCCGGCCAGATCGAGGGCGCCTACAGCGCCGTGGCCGCGCCGCCCATCACCTCGGATCCGCCCGACCACCACTGGCACCGCCGCCTCATCCTGCCGGCCTTCTCGCCGCAGGCCGTGGCCCGGTACGAGCAGGCCACCCGCGATTGGTGCAACACGCTGATCGACGGCTTCGTCGCCGACGGCCGCGCCGATGCGGGCACCGACTACGCCCAGCAGATCCCCGTGCGCGTGATCTCGATGATGCTCGGCGTGCCGTACGACATGGCTGACGAGTTCACGAGCTGGGTGCGCGGCGTGCTCGAAGTGGGCCTCACCGACCCCGTGGTGCGACTCGAGAGCCGCAACAAGATCATCAGGTTCTTCCTCGACCAGGTGGCCGACCGCAAGGCCAACCCGCGCGAGAACGACCTCATCACCGAACTGCTCCAGAGCGAGCACGACGGCGAGCGCGTGCCGGAGACGTACGTGCTCGGCGTGTGCAACCTGATGCTGGTGGCCGGCATCGACACGACGTGGTCGGCGATCGGTTCATCGCTGTGGCACCTGGCCCAGCACCCCGAGCACCGGGCCCAGCTGCGTGAGAACCCCGACCTGTGGCCCACCGCCATCGAGGAGCTGTTGCGGGCGTACTCCCCCGTGACCATGGCGCGGCTCGTCGATCACGACACCGACTTCCAGGGCTGTCCGATGAAGGCCGGTGATCGTGTGCTCATGCCGTTCCCGCTGGCCAACCGGGACCCCGAGGTGTTCGAGAACCCCGACGAGGTCATCCTCGACCGCGAGCACAACCGGCACGTGGCGTTCGGCGCGGGCATCCACCGCTGCGCCGGCTCGAACCTGGCCCGCCTCGAGCTGCGCGTGGCACTGCAGACGTTCCTCGAGCGCATCCCCGAGTTCTCGCTCGAGGCACCCGACGAGGTCACCTGGGCCGGCGGTCAGGTCCGCGGCCCCCGCCGCTGCATGGTCACGTTCCCGACGGCGTGACGATCGTCGTCGTCCCGTACGACGACACCTGGCCCGGTCGGTTCGCAGCCGTCGAGCGTGCGCTGCGGCGTGCGCTCGACGGCGTGACGATCGTGGGCATCGAGCACGTCGGCTCGACGTCGGTGCCCGGCCTGGCGTCCAAGCCGATCCTCGACATCGACGTCGTGGTGGGGCCCGCCCACGCGCGGGACGCGGTCGCCGCCCTCGGGGCCGCCGGCTACACCGACCGGGGCGACCTCGGCGTCCCCGGGCGAATCTCGCTCGGTGCTCCCGACGACGACCCGGCGCGTCACGTCTACGTCTGCGTCGAGGGCTCGCTGAGCCTGCGCAACCACCTCGCCGTGCGCGACGTGTTGCGCCGCGACGGCGCACGGCGCGACGAGTACGCCGCCGTGAAGGTGCGGCTGGCGGCCGAGCCCGGGATGACCATCGAGACCTACGTGGCCCGCAAGTCCGACGTGCTCGCCAAGGTGCTCGAGCTCTCCGACCTGACGCCGACCGAGCTCGCCGCCATCCGCGCGGTCAACGAGCTCGACGTCTGACCGCTTGGGCTACCGCACCTCGAAGATCGCCTCGATCTCGACGGCGATGTCGAACGGCAACTCGGCCATCCCGACCGCCGATCGGGCGTGCCGACCGGCATCGCCGAACACCTCGACGAACAGCTCCGAACATCCGTCGATGACGGCGGGCATGCGGTTGAAGCCTGGTGCGGCGTTCACCATGCCGAGCACCTTGACCACCTGCACGACCTTGTCGAGCGAGCCGAGCTCGTGGCGCAACACGGCCAGGATGGCCAGCCCCGTGAGGCGCGCCGCGTGCTTGGCGCCCATCTCGTCGATCGTCTTGCCGACCTTGCCGGTGACGAAGCCCTCGGCGGTCACCGGGCCCTGGCCGCTCACGTACAGCATGTTGCCGCTTCGCACGCACGGTACGTACTGGGCGGCGGGGCGGGGCGCCGGCGGAAGCCGGATACCGGTGGCGGCGAGGCGCTCTTCGGGTTGCACACGCGCACCCTAGTGGTGCGCCCCCCGGCTCAGGCCGGGACGTTCGCTTGTGCGCCGGTACGAACGCCGCCCCAGCGGCCCAGCTCGCCCGGCAGGTCGAGGCGCACCGTGCCGACCTCGCCGGTCCACGCCGAGCGCGGCACGGCCCACATCACCTCGAACTCGTTGCCGTCGGGGTCGACGGCGTAGAGCGACTTCGAGACGTGGTGGTCGGACTCACCGACGAGGGACCCGGCCTCGACGAGCGAGGCGCGCACCGTCGCCAGGTCGTCGATCGTGTCGACCTGCCACGCCAGGTGGTAGAGCCCCACCGTGGGGCCGGCCGGCTTGCGGGCGTCGGCTCCGATGGAGAACAGCCCGAGGTCGTGGTCGTTCGGCGAGCCGCCGGTGCGCAGGAACGCGGCGCCCGGGAACTGGACGACGATCTCGAACCCGAGGACGTCGCGGTAGAAGGCCGCGGCGCGGTCCGCGTCGGCGACGTACAGCACGGCATGGTTGAGACGCTGGACGATTCCCATCGGTTGCTCCTCGAGGTGGCGGCTTCGGTAGCCAGGGTGAACGACGGCGGCGGACGATCTATTTCAACGCTCAATCACGACAGTTGCTGATGCGATGGTCGGTGAGCTCCTCCAGGATCGTGCCATGCGGCGGTCGGTGGACGAACTCCGTGTCCCCGAGACGCCCGGTACGAGTGGTTCGGTGGCGCCCGAAGATGGGCCGGCGGTGCCGACCGCCGCCGTCGAGGGCGTCGAGCGCCTCGTGCGCGCCGCCGTACTGTCGTCGGCGACGATGACCTGCTGAGGCCGCTCAGCGCACCGGTGCGAGGGCCTCGGCCACCGCCGTGAACAACGTCGTGACGCGCGCTGCGTCGGCCGCGGGTAGACGTAGGAGCGCGTCGAACGAGGTGCCCACGGCGAACAGGTCGTCGCCCACCTGGAACCGCTCGGGCCCGCCGCCGGCACGGCCCGGCACCCGTGCACTGCCGTGAGCGCCGCGTCGCACGCCGAGATGATCGGAGAACCAGGTGACGATGGCGTCGCCGATGGCGCCGGAGGTCCACCCCGAGGCCAGCTCGACGCGCCAGGGCGAGGGCGGCACGGCCGAGGCCGGCACGTCGATGCGGGCCGGCACCTCGCGCACGGGCACCTGCAGACGCAGCCCGAACGACGCATCGTCGTCGCGGTGGAGATCGACGATGACGGTGTCCTGCGGTACCGCCAGAGCCAACGGATCGGCGTGCAGCGAGCGGTTGCGCTCGTGATCCTCGGGGGTCACGACGTCCCACACCCAGGCGCGGCCCTCGTTGTGGAGCGCCGGCACGCGGACGCCGACCCACGGCGCGTCGAGGCCGAGCAGGTGAACGGGCTCCCACGTCACGTCGGCGGCCGGCGCCGACACGAGCTCGCGCAGCACCACGTCGACGAACTCGCGCCATGCCCGGGGAGGGGGTGGAAAGGGCACGGTGCCCAGCGACATGCCGTTCCATCGGTCCGCCCGGCCTCGTTCTTGAGGACCGCGACCAACGTGCGGGCGCTCAGCTGACGAGCAGTTCGGCGAGCACCGACCGCAGCCACTCGCCCCGAGGCCGTCTCAGGTGGGCGGCGACGGGCTCCACCGCCAGGTGGTCGGCACCGCCGGGCGTCGCCGGATGCCGGTAGACGAGCTGCACGCGTGCTGCGCCAGCGTCGCGCACACGGGCGTCGGCCGAGGCGCGGCGGACGTGCCCGCCCGTGACGACGAGCTCGGCTGGTACCTCGCCGAGCCGGGCGGCATCGCGCAGGTCGCCGAGAAGCCCCTCGACGAGCCGTTGCGCCGCTCCTTGCAGCACCAGCGCCATGGCCGCGGCGAGCCCTGCGGGCACCCCGAACACGAGCAGATCGGGGAGCCCGAACGCACCGAGCCCGTTCGTGGCGAGCAGGACCCCGCCGCCACCCTCGGACGTCTGGGTGACGAGGAGGTGCTGACCGATCGCCAGCCGGTCGAGAGCCGGGTCCAGCCCGACGGGACCGTTCGCGCCGCTCCGAAGGCGCAGCGCGCCCGCGTCGAGCCAGACACCGCCGGAGCCGGCGGCCGCGGCGCCGGCGACGGCCAGCGCGCACCACAGGCCGGGGAAGCCGACCTCGGGCGCCGCGGGGTTGTCGGCCTCGACGCGCAGCACGTGCGTGGCCCGCTCGAGACGGGCCGTCGAGTCGCCGTCGAGGGGCCACGGCGCCACCACGGGCGGGAGTGCGGGGCCCGAGGGTCGCTCGATCACCTCGGACCGCACCGCCTCGCCCCGATCGACGAGCCGGTGGACGACCGCCACGAGCTTGGGCTCCGCCGTGGAGCCCCACCACCGTCGGGTGCGATCGGCCAGCTCGGTGGGGTCGAGGAAGCCCCATTCGCGGATCTCGGGCCCGGCGAACACCAGGTGGTAGCAGCGCGCCGCCCGCACCTCGAAATGCGCAGCCGGCGCCCCGGCCCGGCGCTGCTGTCCGCCCATCGTCGACATCGTACGCGGACCGACGGCCGGCACCGGTGCGCCCGAGGTCACGTATCGCGCTCGGAAATCTCAACCGTGACATGTGCCCCGGGAAAATCCGGAGCCACCCTTCGGCACGGAAGAAGGGTCGTGGCTAGGGTTTCCGTCATGCAAGCTGGTCGCAACAAGTTCCGGGTGGCGGCGGTGGCGGCCATCGTCGCCGCGAGCGGCCTCGCCGGCTGCTCGTCGAGCAGTGGCTCGTCGGGTGGTGCGACGACGTCGGCCGGATCGACCGCGTCGGGCGGGAAGCTGCAGGTCGCCACGACCGTCGCCCCCCTCACCTCGATCGTCGCCAACATCGGCGGCGACCGGGTGACGGTGACCGGCATCGTTCCCGAGGGCACCAACTCCCACACGTTCGAGCCCCGACCGTCCGACGCCAAGGCGCTCGCCGAGGCACAGCTCATCATCGTCAACGGTCTCCAGCTCGAGGAACCGACCAAGAAGCTGGCCGAGCAGAACAAGCCCGAGTCGACGCGCGTCGTCGAGCTGGGCACGCTCACCATCCCCGAGGCGGAGTACATCTACGACTTCTCGTTCCCCAAGGACGAGGGCAAGCCGAACCCCCACTTGTGGACCGACCCACCCCTGGTGAAGCGCTACGCCGCCATCGTCGCCGACGAGCTGACCAAGCTCGACCCTGCCGGCAAGGACGCCTACACCGCCAACCTCAACGCCTACACGGCCAAGGTCGACGCGCTCGACACCGCCATGAAGGCGGCGTTCGGCACCATCCCCGCCGGCAACCGCAAGCTGCTCACCTACCACGACGCGTACGCCTACTTCGGACGCGACTACGGCTGGGACATCATCGGCGCCATCCAGGTGAGCGACTTCGAGGACCCGACCGCCAAAGAGGTGGCCGCCCTCATCGAGCAGGTCAAGGCCACGAAGGTCCCCGCCATCTTCGGTTCCGAGGTGTTCCCGTCACCCGTGCTCGAGCAGATCGGCAAGGAGGCGAACGTGCGCTACGTCGACGCCCTCCGGGACGACGACCTTCCCGGAGCGCCGGGCGGTGCCGATCACTCGCTGCTCGGCCTGCTCCGCTTCGACTTCTCGACCATGACCAAGGCCCTCGGCGGAGACCCGTCGGCGCTCGATGCGCTGAAGACGACCGACGCCACCACGACGAACGCGACGTACCCCCAGTGAACCTCCTCGAGCTGACCCACGTGAGCTGCCGGTACGACGGCGAAGCCGTGCTCGTCGACGTCGACCTGGCCATCGAGGCCGGCTCGTTCACCGGCATCGTCGGCCCGTCGGGCTCGGGCAAGAGCACGCTGCTCAAAGCCCTGTACGGCGGGATAAAGCCGTTCCACGGCCGCATCACCGGTATCGAGGGTCTGCGCGTCGGCTACGTCCCCCAGGTCGAGACCGTCGACTGGAACTTCCCCGTCACCGTGGCCGAGTGCCTGCTCATGGCCCGCCGCACCACACGATGGCTCCCGTGGCGCAGCGCCGAGGAGCAGCGCGAGATCGACGGCGTCCTCGAACGGCTCGGCATCGGCGGCCTGGGCCGCCGCCACATCCGCGAGCTGTCGGGCGGCCAGCAGCAGCGCGTCTTCCTCGCCCGTGCACTGCTCAGCGAACCCCAGCTGCTGCTCATGGACGAGCCGACCTCGGGCGTCGACGTGAAGACCCGGCACGAGATCCTGCACCTGCTGTCCGACCTCAACCGCGAGGGCGTGACGATGGTCCTCACCACGCACGACCTCAACGGCATCGCGGCGCACCTCCCCCACCTGGTGTGCCTCAACCGCACCGTCATCGCCGAGGGTCCGCCGTGCGAGGTCATCCGGCCCGACGTGCTCGAGCGCACCTACGGCGCTCGGATGGACGTGCTCGTCCACGCCGGCCTACCGGTCGTCGTCGACCATCCCGCCCTCCACGTCGCGGCGGCGAGCTGAACGCCGTGCACACCTTCCTCGAACCGTTCCAGTACGCCTTCTTCCGCAACGGCCTGATGGTGGCGACGCTCGCCGGTGCCGTCTGCGGCCTCATCGGCACCTACGTCGTGCTGCGCTCGATGAGCTACATCGGCCACGGCCTGTCCCACGCCATCTTCGGTGGGTTCGCCGCCTCCAGCCTGCTCGGCGTGAACGTGTTCATCGGTGCCGGCCTGTGGGGCGTCCTGTCCGCTCGCGCCATCGCCGCAGTGACGCGTCGACGCGCGCTCGGCAGCGACGCCGTCATCGGCGTCATCACGACCGCCAGCTTCGCCATGGGCCTGGTGCTCAGCGACGTGTTCCACGGTCCGCGCAAGAACTTCGACGCCGCCCTGTTCGGGAGCATCCTCGGCGTCGGCACGTCCGACGTGCTGGCCGTGGCCGGCGCCGGCCTGTTCGCCGCCGCCGTCGTGTTCCTCGGCTATCGCCGCCTGCTGTACGTCACGTTCGACGCCGAGGTCGCCGGCACGAGCGGCGTGAACGTGGCCCGGTGGGACGGCCTGCTCATGCTGGTGCTGTCGATCGTGATCCTGGTGACGATGAAGGTCCTCGGCGTCACGCTCGTGGCCGCCGTCCTCGTCATCCCCCCGACGATCGCCCGGCTCCTCACGAACCGCTTCGCCGTGATGTTGTGGGTGTCGACGGGCATCGGCGCCGTGTGCGGGTTCGCCGGAATGCTTCTCAGCTACCACCTCGACTTCAAGAGCGGCCCTACGATCACCCTCGTGGCCGCCGCCGTGTTCCTGCTCGTCTTTGCCTCCACCGGACCGCGCCGGCTCCGCCGCCTCGGCCATGCCCACGTCTGAGGCCGCCACCGCCCCGTCGGCGGCCGGCACGTCGGCGGAACTGGCCTCCCTGCTGCGGCGCGCCGGCCTGCGCATGACCTCGCAGCGCGCCACCGTGCTCGCCGCGCTGGCCGATGCCGGCGCCCACCCGACGGCCGAGGCGGTGGCCGAACGCGCCCACGTCCTCGACCCTGGGCTCCACCTCGCCACCGTGTACCGCACGCTGCGGCTGCTCGAGGAGCACCACGTCGTCAGCCACGTCCACCTCGGGCACGGCCCGGCGGTGTACCACCTGGCCCACGAGCGCCACGCACACGCCGTGTGCGCCACGTGCGGTGCGCAGGTCGAGGTACCCGAGTCCATGCTCGGACCCCTGGCCGACCAGCTCGCCCGCACGCTGGGGTTCGTCCTCGACCCGGGCCACTTCGCGCTGTCGGGCTGGTGCATGCACTGCGCCACCGGATCCGGCAGCAGCGAGACGTGAGCAGCGAGACCTGAGCGGCGCGCCCGGGCACTCGCCGGACGCGCCTTGCCCCACTCCGCCGCCGCCGACCGGTAGCATGTCGTCCGGGTGGAGCCCGAGCCTGTGGAGTGCGCGTGCCCGCTTCGCCCCCCGTCGTCGACCCGGTCGACGCCCGGCGCCCCGCTGACGGTCGTTCGCGCGCCCGACGGCGTCGGCGTCTGCACCCCGCCGATCTCCTGGTGGCGGGCGTCGTCGTGGCGCTGGTGGCGGGTTTCGTCGGAGCGCGACGCTGGGGGCTGGCGCCGCGCCAGCCCGTCCCCAACTTCCCCGTCGTCACGGCGCCGGCGTTCACGCCGCTGCCATCACCCGCCGACGGAGCACCGGGCGCGGCGCTCGGCGTGCCGGCGCCCACGACTGCCGCGCCACCCCCGACGCCAGGCGACCGTGCGCCGCTCGACCGGCGCGATCCCTACGCCTTCGGCGGGCGCCTGCCCATCGCTTCGGTGGCGCAACCGTTCGCGGTGCGCGCCGCCGGCGCCCCGAACCCCGTGCGCATGCTCGTCGTCGGCGACGGCCTCGCCGCTGGGCTCGGCCGCGCGCTCGCCCGTCAGGGCGCGGCGGACGGTGGCCTCGCCGTGCGAACCCAGGCGGTGCCCGCGTCCGGCCTGGCGCGGCCCGACCTGTACGACTGGGCGAACCGCATCGGCAGCGCCGTCGTGCCCGACGACGAGCTCGTCGTCGTGTTCCTCGGGCTCAACGACGCCCAGGCCCTCAGCCGCTCGGCGACACCGACCGGGCCGGTCGGCTCGCCGACGTGGACCGCGTCCTACCGCTCCCGGCTGGCCGCGCTGATCGACGGCGCCGGGCCGCGCCCCGTCGTGGTCGTGGGCGTCCCCGCCGTGGAGAGTCCGACGCGCGACCGCGAGCTCGAGTCGGTGCGTGCCGCCGTGTTCGCCGAGGCCGCCGCCCACCCGAACGTGCGCTACGTCGACCTCAACGCCGTCGTATCCGTCGGCGGCCGCTTCCAACGCTTCCTCGACGGCGGCGACGGCACCCAGATCGCCGCGCGGTCGAACGACGGTGAGCAGTTCACCGATGCGGGCTTCGAACTGGTGGCGTCCGTCGTCCGCGCCGCCGTGTGGCCGCCCGCGGGCGGCGCGGCGTAACCCGGGTCAGACGTTGCGCATGGCGTCGGCGGCCATGTCGAAGTACCGGTGGAGCGCGGCGGCCACGTCGGGCTCCGGACCGAGCTCGGCGATCGACTCCCTCATCGCCGTCAGCCAGTGGTCGCGCTCGGCCTCGGCAATGGCGAACGGGGCGTGGCGCATGCGCAGCCGGGGATGGCCGCGCTCGTCGGAGTACGTGGTCGGCCCGCCCCAGTACTGGGCCAGGAAGAGGGTCAGCCGCTCGCGGGCCGGGCCGAGGTCGACCTGATCGGGGTACAGCGCGAGCAGCACCGGATCGTCGGCCACCCGGCGATAGAACCCGTCGACGAGGCGCTCGAAGAACGGCATGCCCCCCACGTGGTCGTAGAGCGACGGGGCGCCTTCCAGCCGGACGTTCGTTTCCACCACGGTGGCAGTCTGCCACCCGTTAGCGTCTGCCCCATGTCCGCCGTGAAAGCCTTTGTCGTGCCGGAGCCGATCGCCGCCTACGCCGCCGCTCACTCGACCCGCCCCGACGCCGTGCAACAGGCGCTCATCGACGAGACCGAGGCGCTGGGCGAAATCAGCAGGATGCAGGTCGGCGGCGACCAGGGCGTGCTGCTCGAGATGCTGGCCCGGCTGTCGGGTGCGCGCCGCGCCATCGAGATCGGTACGTTCACGGGCTACTCGTCCCTGGCGCTGGCCCGCGGGCTCGGCCCCGACGGCCGGCTCCTGTGCTGCGACATCAACGAGCACTGGACCGAGGTGGCCCAGCGCGCGTGGACCGCGGCCGGGGTGCGCGACCGGATCGATCTGCGCATCGCCCCGGCCCTCGACACCATCGCCGCGCTGGCCGACGACGTCGAGTTCGACCTGGCCTTCATCGACGCCGACAAGCACAGCTACCTCGACTACTACGAAGCGCTGCTGCCCCGCATCCGCACGGGCGGCCTGCTCCTCATCGACAACACCCTGTGGAGCGGTCAGGTGCTCGACCACGCCGACACCTCACGCGACACCGCCAGCATCCGCGCCTTCAACGACGCCGTGGCGGCCGACGACCGGGTGCGCGTCGTGATGCTCACGATCTCCGACGGGCTGACGGTGATCGAGAAGCGCTGAGCCCGCCGCCGGTCAGCTGAACGCCCGGTCGTCCCACTCGGGGAAGATGTCGGGCAGGCCGTCCGACACCTTGTCGGGGAACACCGCCGGGCGCTTCTCGAGGAAGCTCTCGACGCCCTCGCGCGCGTCGCGCGACTTGCCGCGCTGCAGGATGCCGCGCGAGTCGACCTTGTGGGCCTCCATGGGATGGTCCGCTCCGAGCATGCGCCACAGCATGTGACGGCTGAGCGCCACGCTGACGGGGGCGGTCGATCCCGCGATCTCGGCGGCCAGTGCCCGCGCCGCGGGCAACAGCTCGTCGGGGGCGTGGACGCTGCGCACCAGGCCGGCGGCGAGCGCCTCGCTCGCCGGGAAGATGCGGCCGGTGGCCACCCACTCCATCGCCTGGCTGATCCCGACCACGCGCGGGAGGAACCACGACGAGCACGCCTCGGGCACGATGCCGCGACGGGCGAACACGAAGCCGAAGCGAGCGTTGTCCGACGCCATGCGGATGTCCATCGGCAGCGTCATGGTGACCCCCACGCCGACCGCAGGACCGTTGATGGCACCGATGATCGGCTTGTGGCTCTCGTAGAAGCGCAGGCTCGTGAGGCCGCCACCGTCGCGGGGCACGCCCGCCTTGCCCTCGATGACGTCGCTGCCGCCGCGCGAGAACGTGGCGCCGCCGGCCGACAGGTCGGCGCCGGCGCAGAAGCCGCGACCGGCGCCCGTGATGATGACGGCGCGCACGTCGTCGTCGGCGTCGGTGCGGTCGATGGCATCGATCAGCTCGTTCATCATCGTGCCCGTGAAGGCGTTGAGCTGCTCCGGTCGGTTCAGCGTGATGGTGGCGACGTTGTCGGCCACCTCGTAGATGATCTGGCTGTAGTCCACGAACGGAACGTAGCCCGACGTGTGACCTCCGCCCCAACGCCGGCCGGCCGACGCTCCACCCGGTTCTCGGTGTGGTCGTGGACCCCCAGGTCCACGGCGAC
>JANPGL010000435.1:0-3848 GCA_031423915.1 Actinomycetes bacterium
CCGCCGCCCATGCCGTCCACCAGGCGCACGTGCGGGAGGCGCAGCTCCACGGCGATCGACTCGGCGAAGTGCCGCTTGCCGGGGATGGTCGCCTCGGAGGACCCGCCCCGCACCGTGAAGTCGTCGCCCGAGACCACCACGGGGCGACCGTCGATGCGGGCGACCCCGACCAGCAGGTTGGCCGGCGTGAAGCCGACCAGGTTGCCGTCGTCGTCGTACTGGCCGACGCCCGACAGTGCACCCACCTCGTGGAAGCTCCCGGCGTCGCAGAAGGCGTCGAGCCGTTCCCGGATCGTCAGCTTGCCGGCGGCTCGCTGGCGTTCGACCCGCTCGGGTCCACCCATCTCGGCGGCGAGCGCTCGTCGCCGGTGGAGCTCGTCGATCTCGGGCTGCCAGGTCGGTTCCATGCGGGGATTCTTGCCAGTGCGACGAGGCGAACCGCAATGCGTGGGAAGGTCCGGCGCACGCCCGACGTTGGAGGACCCATGGAACTCGACGCTGCCCTCGCCTTCGCCGCCGACCGACGCAACGGAATCCTCGTGACGCTCAAGCGCGACGGTCGACCCCAGATGTCGAACATCACCTATGCGCTGGCCGACGGCACGGTGCGCATCTCGATCACTGCCGATCGGGCCAAGTACGCCAACCTGCGTCGGGAGCCACGGGCGTCGCTGTACGTCGGACGCGAGGACTTCTGGGGCTACGTCGTGCTCGAGGGCGATGCCGAGCTGACGCCCGTGGCGGCGGATCCGGCCGACGCCACCGTGGACGAGCTGGTCGACCTCTATCGGTCCGTGGCCGGCGAGCACCCAGACTGGGACGACTACCGGCGGGCGATGGTGGCCGACCACCGCCTCGTCGTCCGCCTCCGCCCCGTCGCCGCCTACGGGATGGCCGGCAGCTAGACGCGCCGGACACCGAAGTGGTGCGCCATGCTGGTGACGTGCGCGTCCTGCTCCTCGCCGACACTCACGCCGGCCCGAACCGGCGAAGCCTGCCCGCCGAGGTGCTGGCGGCCGCCGCCGAAGCCGACCTCGTCCTCCACGCCGGCGACATCATGGCGCCCGAGGTGCTCGAGGAACTGGCGGCCCTCGCACCGGTGCACGCCGTGCTCGGCAACAACGACCGCGGGTTCGACCTTCCCGAGCGGCTCGAGCTCGAGGTGGCGGGCTGCCGCCTCGCCATGATCCACGACAGCGGTGCCGCCAGCGGGCGCGACGAGCGGCTCGGCCGTTGGTTCCCCGACGCCGACGTCGTGGTGTTCGGTCATTCGCACCTGCCGTGGCACACGGTGACGACCAACGGCGCGGGCCGACCCCGGCACGCCGTCAACCCGGGCTCGCCCACCGAGCGCCGGCGCGCGCCCCACCCCACGTTCGCCTGGCTCCAGCTCGCCGGCGGGCGCGTGGCGTCGGTGCGCCACGTCCGCGTGGGCTGAGCCGCTTTACGGGTGGTAGTTGGTGACGTCGATCACCAGATGCGCCGGCACCGAGCTGAACACGCACACGGAACTGTTGTCGCCGATCTCGGCGGTGACCAGGTTGGCCACCGTCGTGCCGGCGGCGAAGTTGAGGTTCGACGCCAGCGGGCGGGGGTCGCCGCAGGCGTGCAACGTCAGGAAGCCTGCCGCCGTGGGCCCGGTCACGGTCACGTTCAGCACCACGGCGCGGGCGGTCGACGGGATCGAGGCGCGCCCGGCCACGATCAGCGACGTGGTGCTCCCTGCGGCGCGCAGACCGAGGCCGGCCTGTTGCCCGTCGATCGTGGCGATGCCCGCTTCGGTACGGGTGTCCATCAGGCGCGACGGTGCCACCGAGACGAAGCTGGCCCGGTCGGGGACGTAGCCGTTCACGTCGACGACCAGCTCGGCCGGCACCAGGGTGAACAGGCACACGCGCCCGGTGGCGTCGAGCGGCGCCACCACCGCGTTCGTGACCGTGGCGTTGGCCGCGTAGTTGAGGTTGGACGCGGTCGGACGAGGCCCGTCGCACGGGTACGCCGTGACGAAGCCCGGCAGCTTCGGGCCGGTCACGGTCACGTTGAGCACCGCCTGCCCGGCGTCCGCGGGCACGCCCCCCCGTCCGCCCACCTGGAGCTCGGTGACCTGTCCGGCGGTGCGCGTGCCGAGCGCCAGGAACTGGCCGTCGACCGTGGTCAGGCCCGGGTCGGCACGGGTCTCGAGCAGACGCGCCGGCTGGAGGGGCTCGTAGCTCGTGCCCTGCGGGTAGTAGCCGTTCAGGTCGACGAGCAGGTCGGTGTCGACCGGGCTGAAGAGGCACAGGCGGCCGTCGGTCGCCAGCTTCACGACGACGGCGGTGGCCACGTCGGTGCGGGCCGGGAAGTTGACCTGCGCCGCCAACGGGCGCGGGGCGTCGCAGGGGTAGGCGGTGACGAAGCCGGGCGAGGTGGCGTTGGTGACGGTGACGTTCAGGGCCACGGCGACGGCCTTGCGGCGCACACCGGCGCGGCCCGCGACGTCGAGCTCGGTGACGGTGCCGCCGAGGCGCGGACCGACCCCGGCGTAGCGGCCGTCGACCGTGGGAAGACCGGGCCTCGTCTCGAGCAGCCGGGCCGGAGGCACCGCCACGAAGCTCGACCGTCCGGAACCCTCGAGCACGGCCGTGTTCCAGTCGGTGACGGCGCCCGTGGTGTCCACCAGCGACTTGTCACCGAAGCGCACGGAGTCGTAGACGCGCTCGCCGCCGAACACGAGGAACCGGTCGCACCCGGCCTGGACCAGGTCGTACATCCCTTCCCGGATCTTCGCCGGCGTCGGCACCAGACCGAAGTGGTCGTAGGTGTTGATGCCGCACATCAGCACCTTGGTCTTGGCGTCGTACTGGCGGGCCACCGACGCGCCCAGGTCGCCGGTGTAGCGGGTGAACGAGAGCAACTGGTCGCTGCCGGGCAGGTCCAGCAGGGCACGGTCGAGTCCCTCGACCACGTGGTTGGCGAACGGCGGCACGTGAGAGGTCGGCGTGACGAACGTGCGCACGATGTTCCAGCGGGTCTTGAGCACGTTCCACTCGGGCTGGTCGGGTTGGTACTCGTCGCCCAGGTCCCAGGCCTGGATGTGATCGAGCACCGGCTGCCAGAAGGCGAGCGCGAGGTCTCGCGTAGCGCCGTCGGCCGAGTAGATGCGGGCGTCGTACACGAGCGTCTTCATGCCGACCGTGGCGTTGAGGAGCACGAGCTGCATGTACGTGGCCGGGTTGACGTAGCGCGTGCCCGGGTTCACCACGGTGTACGTGCCCTGCGCCGGGTCGTTGCACGGGCCGAACGTGGCGGTGACGCCGGACGCGGCGATGGAGGCCACCGCCGCTGCCGCGGTGGGGTCGCTCGGGCGCACACCACAGAACGCCCACGCGTCGACCCGCGTCGGTGCCGGCCCGATGGCCGCGCCCGCCGGAGAGGGCCCGTTCAGCACGAACGCCGACGCGGCCACCGCGAGAGCGATCAGAACCTTGCGCATGTGTCTTCCGGCCTTCCCACCGAGTGCCCCGGATGCCCGCCGCCCGTCGGGGCGGCAGCTTACGGTCGGTGACCGCTCAGGCGGCGTCACCCATCGCTCACCGGATGCGGCTGACGGCCTCGTGATACCTCGACGTCGTCAGCGGTGACGGAAGGCACGGGAGCGGAGCTCTGCCGGTATCGCCCGTTCGAGGTACGTCGAGCCCCCGGTGGCGAGGAGCTCGCGGGCGGCGTCGACGAGACCCCCGTACGGACCCTCGTCCGCTGAGGGCCACCTCGAGAGCGTTCTGACGCAGGCGGCGGCGTCATCCGGCAGTCGCTGCGCGTGGACAGGCTGCCCGCCGAACTTCGGGGCGCCGCTCTCGCGCACCAGCCGA
>JANPGL010000436.1:0-4393 GCA_031423915.1 Actinomycetes bacterium
CGTAGGCCGCGTGATCGGCGCGGGCCGAGGCCGCGGTCGTCGAGATCCAATAGCGGTTGCTGCCCCAGCCCGCCACGTTGGGCGGGGCGAACAGCGTCTGCCCCATGGCGGGGAGGTGCCACTCGGGATGGATCTCCCCCGCCGTGGCACCGGCGGCGCGGGCAACGGCCACGCACCACTCGACCGGGCTGCGCACCAGGCCCTGGCGGCTCGCGTCGTCGTAGAACTCGTCGCGCAGGAACAGCGCACGCAACATGGCGCTCACGTCCCAGTTCGCCCCGAGCAGGACCGTCGTCAGGTCGGCGACCACGGCGGCTGGCGCGTCCGGGCGAGCGAAGAAGGCCCAGAGCTTGCGCACGATGCGCTCTGCGCACACCCGCCGGGCGATGGCGTTGGTGAACACGACGTCGAGGATGCCCGGGCCGTCGAGGGGCCCGAGCGTGCCGAGGAAGAGCTTCGTGCCGGTGTCGTGCCAGTCGAGCCGGAACGTGTACTGCCGCGTCACCACGTCGACCGTGTGACCGGTCCACGCGCGAGCGGCCGCCACCACGTCGTCCTCGGTGTAGTTGCCCGCTCCGAGCAGGAACAGCTCGAGGAGCTCCCGGGCGAAGTTCTCGTTCGGCGCCTCGGCCAGGTTCCGCCAGTTGTCGAGGTAGAAGAGCATGGCGGGGGTGATCGACACCGCCTGGGCCAACGTGCGGAAGCTCCCTGTGCCGGCGCGGCGGAACAGCGAGATCTGGTCCCACATCGCCCGCATGTCGTAGATCTTGTCGTTGCCCGACACGAAGTGGCCGTGCCAGAACAGCGCCATCTTCTCCACGATCGGCGTGGCCGACCTCGTCATCTCGTCGAGCCACGCCTGGTTGGCGGCCACCCACTGCTCCCAGTTGCTGCCGCCCGGGTCGCGCAGCACGGGCGGCGTGATGTCGGCCGGCGCCGCGGGCACGGCGAGCACGGCGTCGACCACCTCGGCCCGCGTCCGACCGACCTCGGCCGCAGCGCGCGAGGTCGTGACGCCGAAGCCCGCCCGTCGCCACAGGTGGTGCACGTCGGCCACGTTCATGAGCGCGTTCGGTCCGCCACTGGTCGCGACCACCTCGGAAACGGTAGCGGTGCCCTCCCGACATCGGTTCGGCGGCTGCGGTGATGGCGGCGATCCTGGCTGAGAGTTCGTCGGGCGTTCACCCCGTCCGGCCGAGACCCGATGGGGTCGCGACCGCCTCGCCGTCGCTTTGCCGACGCCCAGTCGTCACCAGCCGGACATCTCCGCGCTCGGTTGCGGACCTACCGTCCAGGTGTGCGGATCGAAGGCGGAGCCATGTCGAGCGGCGCGGGCTGATGGCAACGCTCACGCTCGTTCGTTCCCAGCACGACACGCCTGCGGTCCGGACCTCGGCGCTGCGGTACGACCGATGGTGGCCATGGGTCATGGCCGCCGCGGCCTACAGCATCTACCTGCTGGTGGCCTGGCACCTCATGCACGGTGTGGGCTTCGAGATCGGCGATGCGGTGTCCCGCACCGGTGCCGCGCACCACGTGGTCGCCAGCCGGGATCCCCACCTCGGCGCTATGGGCTTCTACTGGATGCCCCTGCCCACGCTCTCGCAGATCCCGATGATCCTGTTGCTCTCGCCGTTCGGCCATGCCCAGTTCGCCGGCCCGGCCACCACGGGGCTCTGGGGCGCGTTGACCATCCCGGTGCTGGCCGCCATCGGTCGGGTGAACCGCACGCCGCAGTGGGTCACCGTGGCGCTGTGCGCCACGTACGCGCTCAGCCCCATCGCGCTATGGGTCGGCGCCGACGGGATGAGCGAGTCGAGCTCGTTCTTCTTCATGGCGGTCACGATGCTCGGCTACAGCGGCTGGTGGCGGCTCCGCGAGCCGAGCCGACTCGTGCTGACCTCCG
Organism: Actinomycetes bacterium; assembly: GCA_031423915.1. Lineage (GTDB taxonomy): Bacteria > Actinomycetota > Acidimicrobiia > Acidimicrobiales > Ilumatobacteraceae > JANMAT01. Next base: position 1,907 of record JANPGL010000436.1, read on the forward strand.
TCGGCCTGGCCGGCATCATGCTGTGCCGCTACGAGGCGGTGCTCATCACGGCGGCGGTCGCCGCGATGTGTGCCATCGTTCTGCCGCGCGAGCGCTGGGCCCGCACGATCGCACTCGTGGCAGCGCCGGCGGCCTACGTGTTCCTTCTCTGGCTCCTGGCGTCGAAGCTCATCGTTGGCGACGCGTTCTACTGGTTCAAGGAGCTGTCGCGGATCGGCAAGATCAGCGGCACCGGAGCGTTGATCTACAAGGCCGAACCACGCTCGCTCCGGTCGGTCGCCCAGTTCTCGGTGGCATTCGTGGCGTTCTTCAGCCTGTTGCTCCTGGTCTTGTTGCCGTTCACACCCAGACGGGATCTCCGAGCAGCGCTCGGTCGGCTGGGGCTCCTCGTGCCCGGGCTCGTGTTCCCGGTGAACCTGGCGCTGCAACTCGCCAGGGGCAGCGCGCCGGCGGCCGCCCGCTACTTCTACCCGTGCTGGATCGTCGGCGTATGTGCGGCACTCGCTCTCGCGGGCGAGCGCGTGGGCGGCGACGATCGATACACGCGAGCGAGCGCGCCCCGGGAGCGAGCGATGCGCAGCCTCTTCGTCGGTGCGGCCATCGCATCAGCCGCTCTGCAGCTCGTGGCCTTCTCCGACCCGCGGGTGTCGAACGTCGAGAACGAGGGCGTCCTGTTCGCCTCGGTCGTGGCACGCCAGCCACCGCAGCCATCCGATCCTGTGGCGGGCTGGGCGGCTCCGTTCACACCGTGGAAGAAGCTGTTCGCCGACGCGGACCCACTGCTGGCCACCGGGCTCCACCTCCTGCTCGACACCGACACGGCACCGCACGCGCCGTTGTTCTCCCGCCATCCGCGACAGCTCGTGATCCCTGAGGATCGAGACTTCGAGCAGATCCTCGCGGCGCCGTCGGGGCGGGTGGATCTCGTCGCGGTCCCGGCGACCGCGGGCCAGCGCGGCTCGCGCTACTTCGCGTCGATCCAGGCGGTCGTGAGCAGCAACCTCAGCCAGGGCACATGGCGCAAGGTCGGTACGTACGACTCGCTGACGCTCTACCAGTTCATCCCCAACTGACGCTCGCCGGGAGATCCGATGCTCTGCAACGCCGCCCTCACCTCACCCCGCTGGGCGCCGCGCCAGGGGTGTCGGCGATGAGCCATACCCCGCACAACCAACTCGGCGCCGAGCAGCGCGTCTACGAGCAACGCTCGCTCGAGGTGGCGGAGGAGCTGTCGCGCTACAGCGACTGGGTAACCGACGCCATCCGGCCCCACCTCGCAGGCCGTGTGCTCGAGGTCGGCGCCGGGCTCGGCGCCATCTCATCCCGGTACGTCGACGACGTCGACCGCGTCGTGCTCCTGGAACCGGCGGAGAATCTGCACGCGCGCCTCGCCCACCGGATGGCCGGTCGGGCGAAGGTCGCCACCGCCTGCGCTTTCCTCGAGGAAGTAGCCGGCCGCGAGGTGGGCGGCGTCTCGTTCGCCGACGGATCATTCGACGCGGTCGTCATGGTCAACGTGCTCGAGCACATCGCGGACGACGTCGGCACGGCCGCGCTGGTCGACCGCCTGCTGCGGCCGGGCGGCACCTTCGTCGTGTTCGTGCCCGCGCTGCCGTTCATCTACGGCCGGCTCGACGACCGTGTCGGCCACGTGCGTCGGTACGACCGGGTCACGCTGCGTCGCGCCATGTCGACCGGGTCGCTGCACCTCGAACGGATGCGCTGGTTCGATCTCATCGGCATCGCCCCCTGGTTCCTCCAGGGCCGCGTACTTCGTCAAGCCACTGTGGGCGACGGGTCCGCCCGGCGCTACGACCAGCTGGTCGTGCCGGTGTGCCGCGTGGCCGACCGCGTCACCGGCCCGTTCATCGGCAAGAACCTGCTGGCCGTCTCGCGCAAGCGCTGACTCGGGACCGACTAGCGGTTCACTCGGTAGCGACCGCCCGGCGACGCCACGTCATCGACGTACACGCCGTCGCCGCGGCATGGATGAGCAGGGTGAAGGCGAACAGGGAGAAGCCGCCCATGAGGAAGAACACGCCAGACAGGAACAGGTAGTTCCGTCCCTCAAGGCTCCCGGTCAGCTTCAGGCCACCGTTCACGTACTTCACCGCCAGCGGGAGCATGAGGACGACGCCGAACACCATGGTGGCCAGCGCGGCCAGACAGGTGCGCGTGTAGCGGAAGACCTCGAGCAGACGTGCGGTTCGTCGTCCCGTGTAGTCGAAGAACACCTGTGCGAGGCAGCCCATCAGGTAGCCGTTGAGGCCGATCACCGCCAGCGCTCCGCCGAGGAACTGCCAGTAGAACGAGAACGTGAGCGGGCCGAGCGTCACGGGGCCGAACATGAACGGCATGGTGATCAGCGTGCCGAGGAGCATCAGCACGATGCCGGGCCGGTAGACGAAGAAGTCGGCGCCGTACACAAACATGGCCCGCAGGTTGATCCACGCGGCCTGGAACGGCGAGAACCAGCCCATCCGGCGG
>JANPGL010000437.1:0-2646 GCA_031423915.1 Actinomycetes bacterium
CTGGACGTCGTGGGTTAGGTTGGGCACGAGCTCGGTCATGGCGTTGTTGATCGGGCGTGACGCGTTTTAGTAGCACTGCGTGGCGATGTCGAAAGACAAGATGGCGGGTCGGCCGTCCGCGGCCACGAGCGGCACGTCGACGTCGGCGAGGGCCCGGAGCGCCACCGCCGCCGAGTAGCCGCTGGCCGAGCCCACCTCGATCAGGCGCGTCGGCCGCACCGCGGCCACGACGTCGTAGAGGAACTGGGCGTCGGTCAGCGACAGGTAGCCGTCGATCCACGCCAACGGGCGACACACCTCGGCCACGCGTCGGTAGCCGTCGGCGCGGGCAGGCTGGCCGAGACGGCGCACGGTGCGACGCTCCGGCCCCAGCTCGCGTTCGAGGTGAGCGACGCGCCCGGCCGGCTCGGCCGGGTGGCCGAGGGCGACGGCCAGCGGCGGCGGGGTGCGCGGCGCCGGGGCCGGTGCCGGGTCGACGGCGGTCAGGGCGCTGGCGACCGTGGGCACCGCAGGCGAGACAGGCGGAGCGAGGGCCACCGGCGATGCCAACTGCGGGCGCCGGGCGGCCAGCCAGCCGAGCGCGGCCGACAGGTGGGCCCGCGCATGGTCACCACCCAGGTAGAGCCCGAGCTCGCCCGGGCCGAGGGGGGCGATGTCGTCGACCTGGACGAGATCGACGGGGCCGGCCGCGCCCAGGTCGAGGTGCCCGCAGGCAGCGAGGAGCGCCGGGACCACCTCCTCGGGCGGCTCGGACGTGGCCACCACGAGCATGGCGGCCGCGTCCGGCCCGAGACCGCAGAACGCCTCCATGACGGCGATCAGATCACCGTGGTCGAGGGTCGGGGCGGCGACAACGAGGCGCGGCAGAGCGGGCGAGCCCTGGTCGCCGGTGGCGTGCTGGTCGGTCGACGTCGTTGCGGTCACAGGAACCTCCTGCTTGAAGACATCCAGAACATCGGCAGCGACGAGCCCGACCTGAGCCGCTCCACGCGCGAACGCGCGGTCTACTTCGGGCGGACCACCGCCGCACGGCTCTGGAGCGCCTCAAGCCGGGCGCCGAGGCGCCGATGGTGGGAGGAGCCGCGCCGCGGCGGGACACGAGCACGCAGAACGAGGACCCATGATCGCCTTCACCGTCGCCACGGTGTCGTACGCCGCGCTGGCCCAGGTGACGATGGCGTCGATCCAGGCGACGTCGCCCGAGGTGCGTCGCGTCGTCGTGTTCATCGACGACGTCGACGGCCGCATGCCGGACACCCCGTTCTACGAGGTGCTCCGCATCCGTGACGTCGGCCTCGATCCCACGTCGTGGATCACGCGGCGAGTCATCTACACGCCGTTCGAGCTGTCGTGCGCCATGAAAGCCGACGTGGCCTTGGCGCTGCTGCGCGATGCGGACGAACCGGTCCTCTACGTGGACAGCGACATCGTGCTGTACGACGACATCACCCCGGCGCTGGCCCGCTCCACGGCGTTCGACCTCACGATCGCCCCTCATCTCGTGGTTCCGGCCCTGGCCGGTCCCGGCCACAACCCGGACGCGCACTACCGGCGCTACGGTCCGGTCAACGCGGGCATGTTCATGGTGAGCCGGCGCAGCATCCCGTTCCTGCGGTGGTGGCGGGCCCAGAACGAGTTCGACTGCCTCGACGACCCGGACGGCCACGACGCCTTCGTCGACCAGCTGTGCCTGGCGATGGCGCCCATCTACTGGTCGGTCGACATCACTCGCGATCCGACGATGAACATCGCGTTCTGGAACCTCGTCGAACGCCCCCTGACGATGCGTGGGGGCAAACCGCTCGTCGACGGTCGACCCGTCACGTACCTGCACTTCAGCGGCTTCGACCCGATGCGGCCGGAGCTCTTCAGCAAGAACGCCGACGCCGCTCAGCTGGCGCTGGCCGAGGCCATGCCCGCCGTGGGCGAGCTGCTCGAGGGCTACGTCGCCGCCGCCCTGGCGGCCGGTCACGAAGCCTGGCGAACCGAGCCCTACGCCTGGGCGGCCACCGCCGACGGGGTGCCGCTGACGGCCCAGCTGCGACGGGCGACGCGACGCGCCATCATCGACCGCCTCTGCGCCGGCGCCGAGGCCTCGATGCCCGATCCCTTCGTCGATGGCCTGGAGGGCTTGTCGACGTGGCTGAAGACCGGCCGCGGGCCCGCCGCACCGCGGACGCCCGGGCGTTCCGCGCCCGGGAGCATCCGCCTGAACCACCTGGCAGGCGCGGCCCGTCGCTGACGGTCGGCGCGTCAGTTGCTCGAACGGGAGCCCAGCGTGGCCGTGATGGTGACCGTACGGCCGTCGCGCACCACCTGGAGGGTCAACGTGTCGCCCGGTTTGTGGGCCTGGATGGCGGCGCGGACACCGTCCTTGCCGGTGACCGCCTTGCCGTCGGCGGCCGTCACGACGTCGCCGGCCCGCAGCCCGGCCTGGGCGGCAGGCGAGTTCGGCACGACGCTGTAGATGACCGCACCGGTCGCTCCCGCCTGGACGCCCAGATCGGTGGCCGTCTGTGCGTCGAGCTCGGACGGATCGAGCGACTGGACCCCGAGGTACGCCACCGTGGCTGCCGCCGTGGACCCACCGCTCTTGAGCTGCTCGATGACGGGCTTGATGGCGTCGATCTCGATGGCGAACCCGAG
>JANPGL010000438.1:0-3132 GCA_031423915.1 Actinomycetes bacterium
GATCGTCACCACGGCGAGGGCGCCCTCGAGCACGGTGCCCAGGAGGCCGGGCAGCGCGTCCTGGACCCGCCGGGCGGCGTCGATGAGCGCCGGCTGGTGGTCGCGAACCAGCCGCTCGAGGTTGAGGCGGGTCACCGCCCGGCCGACGGGGCCCTGGCCTGCGGCGGCCTGCTGCACCGTGCCGGGCAGGTCGGTCAGGATGGCCACCAGCTGGGTGCGCACGGCCATCACGAACACGGCCAGGAGCCCGAACGTGATCGTGAGGGTCACGACCACCACGGCCCCGATCGCCAGCCCGCGCCGGGCGTGACACCGCTGCTGGACCCACCGCACCGGCCGGGCCAGCACCACGGCGAAGAAGCCCCCGATGGCCGTCCACACGATGACACGCGAGGCGATCACCACCATGACGAGGAGCACCGCGGTGAGGACGACGACCCCGATGGTGGCCACGATGGTGCGCCACGGCACCGTCGACCACGGTCCGTCGGACGAGGCGTCCAGGTCGCGCACGGCGCCCGCGATCGACTCGGGCAGGTGGAGCGTCGGGGCGCCCTCGGGGCGCGAGGCCGGGGGAGTTGTCACCGGGGCCGGGTGCCCGACTGTGACGGTGCCCAAACCTCCCACCGGGTGATCGGCGGTGGGAGGGTCAGGGTCGCAGCGTGAGGTGATTCTGCAGGCCGCTGATCTCGACCACGCGGCGCACCGCGGCGGCGGGGTGGCGCAGGATCAGTGCGCCACCGGCGTGCCGGACGCGGGAGCTGACCTCGACCAGGACCCTCAGGCCGCTGGAATCCATGAACGTGATCCCGGCGACGTCGACCGTGACGTCGCCGGCGGGCAGGTCGGCCATCGCCTCGGCGAGCGCCGGCGCGGTGTGCGCGTCGATCTCGCCCTCGAGCGTCCATCCGTCGGGTGTCGACGAGACGCTGAGCTGTGCTCCGGGTTCCGACATGGCGTGCACCGTACCGCCTGGCGTCGGCGCCCGTGCCAGCCGGGTCCCGATCGGTAGGTCCACGACCGGGTCAAGGGTGGCGCCGCTCAGCTGGCGGCCCGGTGCGAGTTCGGGACCAGGTCGTAGACGCGCAGGGGTCGCTTCAGGTCGACGGCGTAGTAGTCGGGGCTGTGGGGGCACATCCCCACTCGCCCGTAGCGCGTGCTGACGTACTGCGACACCGCGACGAGCGGCGCATGACACGTCGGGCAGGGGGGCATCGACTCGGCCGCCGACGTCGTCGGCGGAGCGGTCGCGCCGAGCGGGTGCCCGAGAGCGGCGCGGGCGCTGGTCTCCCGGTGGAGCCGGCCCGTGGTCACGGCCCACCGCTGCAGGGCCGGCGCCATCACCATGAGCCGCAGGCCCACGGCGACGACCGGGAACTCACCGGCGGCGATGCGGCGTCGCACCTCGGACTCGGGCAGGCCGAGCAGCTGGGCCGTGCGCGCCACGCTCAACGCTTCGGGTTCCCCCACGAACGTCGGCGTGGCTTCGTCCATGTCCCTTCGATCGGACGGCGTGCGCCCAACCTGAGGCGAACGACGCCCGGTGTCCGTCAGTCCCGGTGCTCGTCAGTCCCGGCGGCAGACGAGGCCGTCCTTGGGCACGCGCAGCTGGATCAGGTAGCTGTCGACGGCGTCGTCGATGCACGCGCTCGTCCCGTAGCCCGTGTGCTTGTCGGCGTCGGCGGTGATGAACACCCCGCCCTCGAGCGCCGCCGCCATGCCCTTGCTCGCCTCGACCGGGGTGACCGGGTCACCGGTCGTGCCCACCACGACCACCGGCCCGGCGCCCGCCCCGGTGACATGCACCGGCGTGTGGCCCTTCACCGGCCACACACGACAGAACGGTTGCCCCACCTGGTAGGGGCCCATCCGGGGGGCGACCTGGCGCAGTTCGGCCTCGATGCGGGCGTCCTCCTCGGCCGATCCGACGTCGACCGTGTCGGCGCAGCGGATGGCGATGAGCGCGTCGAACACGTGAGGGAACTGGCCGCCGGCGGTGAGGTAGCTGTCGTAGAGGTCGAGGAGCGGTCGGCCGTTGCCGCGTTGGGCCTCCGCGAACGCGCTGGTCAGGGCGGGCCACAGCTGCGACTCGTAGAGCACGCTCAGCACGGCCCACGACGCCACGCCCTGGTTGACGAGCGGGCGGTTCGGGTCGTCGGGCACGCTGAGCGGCGTGCGGTCGAGGCTCGCCATGACCCGGTCGAACACGGCACCCGGGTCGCCCCCGTTGTTGATCGGGCAGGCGGCATCGCGGGCGCAGGCCGTCAACAGGTTGGTGAGCGCCCGTTCGAGGCCCACCACCTCCTGGAGCGCGAACGTCTCGGGATCGACCGTCGGGTCGACCGCACCGTCGATGACCATCGCCCGCACGGTCGCGGGGAACAGCGTCGCCCACACGGCGCCCAGCTCGGATCCGTAGGAGAACCCGAAGTAGCTGATCTTGTCCTCGCCCAGCGCCCGCCGGATCTGCTCCATGTCCCGGGCGGTCGCCTCCGTCGTCACGTACGGCAGCAGGTCGGCGTTGCGCCGACCGCACTCCTTGGCGAACGCCGTGGCGGCGGCGACCGTGGCGCGCCGTTCCGCGTCGTCGTCGGGCGACAGGTCGATGGAGAAGTACGGATCCAGACTGTCGGCACAGACGATCTGGCCGCTCTTGCCGGTGCCGCGCGGGTCCCACGCCACGATGTCGAACCGGTCGAGCAGCGGCTTGCCGAAGTAGCCGATGGCTTGGTCGGCCATGGTGGTGCCCGGCACGCCGGGCCCGCCGGGATTCACCAGCAGCGAGCCGATGCGCTTGCTCTTCTGGTCGGCCGACCGCTTCTTGAGGAAGAGGTCGAGGGTGCCCTTGGTGAGGTCGGTGTAGTCCTTCGGAACGGTGAGCTTGGCGCACTGCAGGCGCGTGCCGCAGGACGACCAGGCCAACGGCGCGGGAGCCGGAGCAGGCGGCGTCGCCACGGTGGTGGCAGGCGTCGCGGTGGTGCCCGGCGTCACCCTCGACGCCGTCGTGCCGGTCGACGGGGTGGTGGGCGACGTCACGCGGGCGGGGAGCGTGACCCCCGAGTCCGGCGCCGACGACGACGTCGCAGCGGCCGCCACGGGCCGCGTGCCGTCGAGCCGGGTGGCCACCTCGAC
>JANPGL010000439.1:0-13754 GCA_031423915.1 Actinomycetes bacterium
ATGGTGCAGCTCTTGACGCTTTGTCCGTCGACGTGGAGCGTGCACGCCCCGCACGACGAGGTGTCGCATCCGATGTTGGTGCCGGTGAGTCCGAGCACCTCGCGCACGTAGTGCACCAGCAACAAACGCGGTTCCACGTCGCTGTCGTGACCGGTGCCGTTGACCGTGACCTTGATCCTCACGGATCACCCCCGAGACGAAAGATGGTGAGCGTTCGCCCGAAGCGAACGGCGTCCATCATGCCTCAGGTTCGCGTGTCGCGCGTCACGTCCCGAAGGTCTTGAGCGCCCGGGCGAGCGCCAGGCTGGCGCCGGCTTCGAGCACGAACGCGCCGAGGTCGAACGGCGCCGTGGTGGCGGCGGTGCCGGCGGCCATCGACACCGTCAGCCCGAACGCCAGCTCCGACCACGGCACCGCTGCGGCCGCCTGGCGCAGCCGGCCGGCGACCACCTCGGTGGCGGCCTCGGAGCAGCGGGGGAGGAGCACCAGGAACGTGTCGTCGCCCCACCGGGCCACCACGTCGTCTTCGCGCTGCTGGGCCCGCAGGACCGACGCCAGCCGACGGAGCACGTCGTCGGCCACGTCGTCGGAGTAGCGCGCCCGGATCGGCGAAAGGTTGTCGATGTCGACGACGACGAGGCCCACGTCGTGGCCCGCCCACCGCTTGCCGAGCTCATCGATGGCGCCCTCGACATGGCGCCGGTCGGCCAGCCCGGTGATCGGGTCCCACGTCAGGTCGCGGGCGCGGCGTACGAGGGCACGTTCGTCGGTGATGACGGCCAGTCGGTCGCCGATGACCTCGGCGAACCGGCGACGCCGGTGGGCCTGGCGGGACTGGTCGGCGTCCACGAACGACCGCAGGCTGGCGAACGCGGCGTTCGTGCGGCCGACCGTGGCCTGGGACACGGCGAGGTCGAGCAGGACGCCGGCGGCGAACTCGCCGTCACCGGTCTCGGTGCTCAGCGTCGCCGCCCGTCCGAGGTGGTCGATGGCTCTGATGTGATCGCCCTCGGCGGCGCGGGCACGCCCGAGCCCGGCGAGCGCCTGGGCCCGGGACCGGTCGTCCTCGGCGGTCTCGAGCGCCCGGGCCAACAGGGGCACGGCGTCCTCGGCCCGGCCGCGGCCGGCGAGCGCGGAGCCGAGTGCCAGTTCGAGCGCGTTCCGCTGGGTGGCGCTGCCATGGTGGCGCTCGACCAGGTCGAGCCCGAGTCGGGCGGCCTGCTCGGAACGCTGCCGGTAGTCGTCGGCGGGCCCGGCCTCCCCCGATCGGCCGAAGGCGTCGGCGAAGGCACCGGCCTGGCGCGACAGGGCCAGGCACCGGTCGATGGTGGCCAGGTCGTCGCCCATGGCCAGGGTCACGACGTAGGCCCGCTCCGCGTAGCGGTGGGCCGACTCGAACACCTCGAGCTCGGCGAAGACGGCCGCCAGCTCGCTGCACGCCTCGATGAGCGTCGGGCTGGTCTCGGTGAGCTGATCGGCGATCAGGGCGGCGATGGCCAGGGCCTCCACCGCCTCGTCGGACCGGCGCAGCTCGTCGAGAAGGCGGGCCAGGCTGGCCAGGCCGAACGCGGCCGCCGGGGTAGGCCCGATGGCCAACAGCTCGGCGCACGTGCGCGTGGCCAGGCGGCTGGCATCGTCGGCGTCGCCGCGCACCAGCGCCACCCGGGCGCGCAGGAGATGCGCCCACGCTTCCGCGTCGGCGCGACCCTGTTCGGCGACCAGTCGAGCGATCTCGTCGATCGCCACCTCGGCGGCGTCGGTGTCCCTCTGGTCGAGGTGGCCGAGCGCGCGCCGACGAGGTTCGATCAGCGGATCGCCGGCCAGCGTTTCGGAAGCCACGTGCTCACCATCGGCCTCGCGCCGCCCGGGTTGAGCGCGTTGGCGCCCGGCTCAGTTCCTGGCCGCAGCGATGGCCAGCCACACCCGCTGGGCGGTGCAGGGCATCTCGACGTGGCGCACGCCCAGGTGGGCGAGGGCGTCGACGACGGCCGACTGGATGGCCGGCGTCGAGCCGATCGAGCCCGACTCGCCGATGCCCTTGGCCCCGAGCGGGTTCAGCGGCGACGGGGTCGCCATCTGCACGATCTCGAAGCTGGGCAGCTCGGCCGCCGACGGGAAGGCGTAGTCGGCCAGGTTCGACGTGACCGGGTTGCCGTCTTCGTCGTAGCGGACCTCCTCGAGCAGGGCCTGGGCCGCGCCCTGGCCGATGCCGCCGTGGATCTGGCCTTCGCGCAGCAGCGGGTTGAGGACCGTGCCGGCGTCGTCGCAGGCGACGTGGCGCACCAGCTTCACCTGACCCGTCTCGGTGTCGACCTCGACGACGGCCACGTGGGCACCGAACGGGAACGTGGCGCCCGGCGCCACGAACGTGTGCTCGATGTTCAACGGGTCGCCCTCGGCCACCGCGGCGGCCGACAGCTCGCCCCACCCCTTGGCGATCGACGGGGTGCCGGCCACGTGGAAGGTGCCGGCATCCTTGTCGAGCACGACGTCGTCCTCGTTGGCCTCCAGCAGCTTGGCGGCGAGCTTGCGGGCCTTGTCGACGACCAGCGCGGCCGTCTCGAACACCGACGAGCCGCCCTGCTGCAGCGAACGGGACCCCATGGTGCCGCCGCCGACAGGGATGAGGTCGCTGTCGCCGTGGAGCACGGTGATGCGGTCCATCGCGATGCCGGTCTGCTCGGCGGTGAGCATGGCCCATGCCGTGGCGTGGCCCTGCCCGTGGGGCGACGTGCCGGTGTGCACGGTGGCCGAACCGTCCTCGTGGACGATGACCCGCGACACCTCGGAGGGGGGCGGCGCGCCGCCCGTGATCTCGACGTAGACCGACACGCCGATGCCGAGTTGCACCGCGTCGCCCGCGGCGCGGCGGCGGGCCTGGTCGGCGCGCAGCGCGGCGTAGTCGGCGTGGGCCAGCGCCCGGTCGAGGCACTCGCTGTAGTCGCCCGAGTCGTAGGCCGCGCCCATCGGGGTGGTGTGCGTGGTGCCGAACGCCGGCAGCAGGTTCCGCCGGCGCACCTCGACGGCGTCGATGCCGATCTCGGCGGCGAACAGGTCCATGGCCCGCTCGATCGCCGCGGTGGCCTCGGGCCGCCCGGCGCCCCGGTAGGCCACGATCGGCGTGGTGTTGGTGACCACCGACTTGGCCGAGCACTCGACCTTGGCGATGTCGTACACGCCGGTGGCCATCATGCGGGTCATGAACGCCGGGAGCACGGCACCGATGTTCGGATAGGCACCGACGTCCTGGATGATCGTCAGTCGATAGGCGAGGACCTTGCCGTCGCGGGTGCCACCGATGGTGATGTCCTGCAGCTGGGCGCGACCGTGGCCGAGGTTCGTCATCGACTCGCTGCGGGTCTCGGTCCACCGCACCGGGCGACCGAGCGCCTTGGCCAGCCCGCCGAGCATGATCTCCTCTGTGTAGGCGCCGATCTTGGCGCCGAAGCCTCCGCCGACGTCGGGCGAGATCACCTTGGGGTTGGCATCGGGGTAGACGGCCGCCAGGATGTCGCGCACGGTCTGCACGCCCTGGCACGACGCCCAGTGGACGAGCCGGCCCTCGGGCGTCCACGCCGCCGCGGCGGCGCGCACCTCGAGGGGACAGGGGGCGACGCGCTGGTTCATGGCCCGCTGGCTCACCACCACGTCACAGCCGTCGAACAGGCCGTCGATGTCCTGCGGCATGCCCATCGCTGCCGTGTCGAAGCACACGTTCGAGCCGACCTCGGGGTAGAGCAGCGTGCCACCGGCCAGCGAGGCGTCGAGGTCGATGACCGCGGGCAGCGAGTCGTACTCGACGATCACCTGCTCGGCCGCGGCGGGGCCCTGGTAGGCCTCCTCGGTGACGACGACGGCGACGGGCTCTCCCACGTAGCGGACCTTGTCGCTGGCCAGCGCGGTGCGGTTGAACGCCGGCGTGAACGGTGAGCTCGGGGCGGGGGTCAGCCCCAGGTCGGCGGCCGTGAGCACCGCCACGACGCCGGGCATGGCCTTGGCCGCCTCGGTGTCGATGCCCGTGATGGCGCCGTGCGCCACCGTGGAGCGCACGTACGTGACGTACAGCGCGCCGTCCAACAGGGGATCGCGGACGTCGGACACGTAGGTGCCGCCGACGGTGAGGAACTTCGGGTCCTCCGTGCGGAGCACGCGGGTGCCGAGGATGCTTCCAGCCATGCGCTTGTTTCCCCCTGGTATGAGCGTCCGGGGCACCCTACCGGCGCCACCCCCGTTCGGGTCCAAGCGGCCGGCCGACCGTCAGCCGACCGTCAGCTGACCGTCAGCCGAGGAGGCCGCGCGCCATCGCGGCCAGGCCACCCAGCACCACCACGACCAGCACGACCGCCCGGAAGCGAGCGGCGGGCACCCGGGTCGACAGGTACCGCCCGGCGAACAGCCCGCCCACGACGGCGACGGCGATGGCCGCCACCAGAGCCAAGGGAGGGCGGACCGGGCCGAGCGCAGCGACCGCCACGGCGTTCAGCACGAGGAAGTACACCTGCAGCGTCGGCCGGAACTCCGCCGGCGTCCAGCCGGCGTTGAGCCCGTACATGGCGACGCTCGGCCCCGACAGGCCGGCCACCACGTTCATGGTGGCGCTTGCCGCGCCCGCGCCGAGCGCCCCGCCGTCGCCCCGCACGAACCGCAGTGTCCGCCCGGTGGCCAGCAGCACGGCGCTGGCCACCGTGATCGCCCCGGCGCCGACGAGCAGTACGCGCTCGTCCGACCGATGCGCCGCCCAGGCGGCGAGCGGCGTGCACGTGACGCCCGCGGCGAGCAGCAACAGGCAGTCGCGTCGGCCCACGCCGCGCCACGAGGTGACGACGTTGGTGAGCGTGACCGCCACGGACACCATGTTGAGCAGGCGGACGCCGTCTCGTGCGCCGAGCACGAGGAGCATCACCGGCGAGCACACGAGCGAGAAGCCGAGGCCCGTGACCCGGTTCGTCGTGGCCCCTGCGAAGGTGCCGACGGCCAGCGCGGCTCCGCCGGCGAGGGTCAGCGCGGCCAGCGACACGGGGCCGGACTCGTCAACCGCGCGTGGTGGCGAGCTGCTGCAGCAGGTTGTACGGCCACTGCGCCGGCAGCGCGGCCAGCGTCAACTTCGGCGCGGGCAGCACGGCCAGCGCCTTTTCGTCGGGGCGCACCAGGCCGAGCTTCTCGCGGGCCACCTCGTCGACCGCTTCGGGCGCCTGGAGGTGGCCGAGCTGGTCGGTGAGCTTGGCGTTGCGGGCCTGCAGGGCGGCCAGCTGTTGGGTCTTGTCCTTCATCTGCGAGCGCTGGTCGAGCCAGGCCCGCGTCGGCAGCACGGCGAGCAGGCCGAGGCCGGCGACGACCAGGGCCAGCAAGCCGAGCCACAGGCTGAGCCGGAACCCGCGCCTCCGGGCGACGGGCACCTCGTCGACCGTGGTCTCCTCGGCGGGCGGCTCGATCGTGGTCGGACCACTCACCGGGCACCTCCGCGGGGCGCGAGCGCCTTGCGGCCGCGGTAGGCGGCCGCCTCGCCCAGGTCGGCCTCGATGCGCAGGAGCTGGTTGTACTTCGCCACCCGGTCGCTGCGGGCCGGGGCGCCGGTCTTGATCTGGCCGCAGTTCGTCGCCACGGCCAGATCGGCGATCGTGGCGTCCTCGGTCTCGCCCGAGCGATGGCTCATCACGGCGGTGTAGGCGTGGAAGTGGGCCAGCTCGACGGTCTCGAGGGTCTCGGTGAGCGTCCCGATCTGGTTGACCTTGACGAGCACCGAGTTGGCGGTGGCCCGGTCGATGCCCATCTGGAGGCGCTCGGTGTTGGTGACGAACAGGTCGTCGCCGACGAGCTGGATCCTGCTTCCCAACGCCCGGGTGAGCGACGCCCAGCCGTCCCAGTCGTCCTCGGCCATGCCGTCCTCGATCGACACGATGGGGTAGGTGTCGCACAGGCGCACCCAGTAGGCCACGAAGTCGTCGCTGGAGAGCACCTTGCCTTCGCCCGTCAGGTGGTAGGCGCCGTCGCGGTACAGCTCGCTGGTGGCCGGGTCGAGCGCGATGGCGATCTGCTCGCCGGGCGTGTAGCCCGCGGCCTCGATGGCGTCGACGAGGATGCGGATGGCGTCTTCGTTGCTGGGCAGGTTCGGGGCGAAGCCACCCTCGTCGCCCACGGCGGTGGCCAGCTTGCGGTCGTGGAGGAGCTTGCGCAACGCGTGGTACGTCTCGACGCCCCAGCGCAGCGCCTCCGAGAACGAGGGCGCCCCGACCGGCATGACCATGAACTCCTGCAGGTCGATCGAGTTGTCGGCGTGGACGCCACCGTTGATGACGTTCATCATCGGCACCGGCAGGACGTGGGCGTTGGCGCCCCCCACGTAGCGGTACAGGGGCAGCTCGAGCTCGATAGCGGCAGCCTTGGCCACGGCCAGGGACACGCCGAGGATGGCGTTGGCACCGAATCGGCCCTTGTTGTCGGTGCCGTCGAGGTCCACCATCTCGGTATCGATCAGGCGCTGGTCCAACGCATCCATGCCCACCACGGCCTCGGCCAGCTCGCCGTTCACGGCCGCGACGGCGTCGAGCACGCCCTTTCCGAGGTACCGGCTACCCCCGTCGCGCTTCTCGACGGCCTCGTGCTCGCCGGTGGAGGCCCCCGACGGGACGAGCGCCCGCCCTTTGGCCCCCGAGTCGAGCACGACCTCGACCTCGACCGTGGGGTTGCCGCGCGAGTCCAGGACTTCGCGGCCGACGACGTATTCGATCTCGCTCATCTGGGCTCCAGTCGGGGGATGCCGACGAGACTACCGACGTGGCGTGCCGCCGATCGGGCATGCTTGTCCGGCGAAGGGGGAGGAGATGGCTGACGGGGCGCAGTTGCCCGAACGGCCGTGGTGGACGGGTCACGAGCTCGTCAACGGCGTGTTCAAGGGAGGCGGCGCCCGCGGGGTCGCCTACGCGGGCGCGCTCCGGGCCGTGGCGGCCCGAGGGCGATGGTTCGGCAGCGTGGCCGGCGCGTCGGCGGGCGCCATCACAGCCACCCTCATCGCCGCCGGGCTCGGCCCCGACCGCATCGCCGCCGTCTCCGCCGACGGGTTGGCCAGCGTGAAGCGTGGCGTGGCCCGCACCGTGCTGGGGTTGTCGAACGCGGTGTTCGCCAACGACGGGCTCGGTGACTGGATCGAGGCGCAGCTCGTGGCCGCGCTGCCCGGGCGGCTGTCGGCGGGCACGCCGGTCACGTTCGCCGAGCTGCACACCGCCACCGGCATCGGCCTGTACGTCATCACGATGGACCTCTACAAGCGTGAGCCGTTGATCTTCCACCACGCGCTCACGCCCGAGGCGTCGGTGTCGGCGGCCGTGGTCGCGTCGTGCGCCATCCCTGGCGCGTTCCCGGCGGGGCGGGCCGTCATCGGGTCCGACGGTTCGCCGACCGTGCGCGAGCTGGTCGACGGCGGGGCCTGGGCCAACTTCCCGTGGTTCGTGTTCACCGACCGCTCGTTCCGGGCCTGGCTCGGCGCGGCCGACCCGGGCGAGGACGCCCGGCCCGTATGGGGGTTCGTTCTCGACGACCAGCTGAAGCGGTCGAGGCCCAGCGTGCGCACGATGCTGTCGGGGCCGCTCGGCCGCAAGGTGCAGCGCCGCTTCGATCTCGGGCCCGCGGGCACCTCGGGATCGGCCGGGGCCTACGTCATGTCGGCCGTGCTCGGCAACGACATCATCCGGCTGATCACCATGGCCGTGGTCGTGCTGTGGGGAGTGCTCACGCTGGCGGCGCTGCCGGCGGCGGCGCGCTGGCTGGTGCAGACGCTCGGCCGCTCGTTCGTGGCGCCCTTCTCGCCGCTGCTGGCCTTCCTGGCCGTCGCCGCGCTGGCCCTCGTGGCGGGGCTGGTCGTGGTGGTGGCGCTCGGCGCGCTGGCCTTCGGTCGCGTGCTGGCCGACACCGTGCTGCCGTCGGCCCAGGCGGCGCTCGGGGTCGCCACCGGGGTGGCCCCGTGGGTGGGGTCGGTCCCGGACGGCTCGGCCGACCGGGTCGTCACCGTGCCGGCGGTCGGGCTGCAGACCACCGGTTTCAAGATCGCGCCCGACGTGCGCCAGCGGGCCGTCGACGCCGCCTACGAGTCCACCCTGGGTCAGCTCGACGGGCGCCTCGCGCCCCCCGTCGTCGAGGCCGAGGTGCCGTTGCCGTCGATCAAGGCGCTCCTGCTGCGCCTCACCCGCACGGTGCTCGTCACGGTCGTCGTCCTGCGTGTGCTGGTCTGGTCGGTCAGCGACCTCGAATCGCAGCACCCGCTGCGGGGCATCGGCTGGCTGGTCGTGTCGACCGTCGGGCTGGTGCTGGTGATGGCCCTCACGGCCCGCAAAGCGCGCTTTCGCGCATCCCACACCGGCGCCCGGTCGGCCGGCGAGCGGTCGCAGGCCCAGCAGTGGGGGCTCGGCCTCCTCGTGGCCGGCGCGGCGGCGGTGATCGGCGGGCTGGTGTTCGGCGCCACGCGCTACGACCGCAACGAGCGCGACGTCGTCGACGCCCACATCATCGCGGCGCAGGTGAAGGACGGGACGACCGAGTACTTCTTCCGCGGCGTCGAGCGGCGCACCGGCAGGGCGACGGGCAACGAGAGCTTCCTTTCGGACACCCCGTACCGGATCGGCGAGCGGCTGTTCGCCGTGCGCAAGCCCGACGCGCCGGCGACGGCGACCGCGTCGGGTGCGCCCGAGGCCCGCGACGAATGGGAGCTGGCCAAGCAGCTCACCCTCGACTCGTTCACGCTGCCGATCGTGCTGGTGCTGCTGGGCCTCGGCCTGCTCGGTTCCGGGGCGAGGGAGCTGCGCTGGTTGGCGCGCGACCGGCGCCTCGGCGTACCCGTGGCGACGACGCAGCCGCGTCCCTGAGGGTCGCTACAGCCCGGCCCGCTTGACCTCGTCCCACAGCTCGTCGAGTGCAGCGATGCCGGCCGTCTTCATCTCGATGCCCCGCTCGGCGGCCAGGGTCTCGCACGCCTGGAACCGGCGGCGGAACTTGGCGGCGGCGTTGCGCATGGCCACCTCGGGGTCGACCGAGCGGTGGCGGGCCAGGTTCACCACGGTGAGGAGCAGGTCGCCGATCTCGTGGGCCACGTGGTCGGGGTCGTCCCACGCCTCGATCACCTCGTCGAGCTCCTCGCGCACCTTGTCGATGGTGGCGCGGGGGTCGTCCCAGTCGAAGCCGACCTTGGCCGCCTTGTTCGACAGCTCGCGGGCGTAGGCCAGCGCGGGCAGGTGCCCGTTGACCCCGTCGAGTACCGACGCCGCGACCGGCCGGTCGGCTCGCTCTGCCCGCTTGATGGCCTCCCAGTTGGTGATCACCTCGCCCGCCCCGTCGACGATCACGTCGCCGAACACGTGGGGGTGGCGCCGCACCATCTTGTCGGTGATGCCGCGGGCGACGTCGGCCAGCGTGAACCGGCCCTCCTGCTCGGCGATGGCCGAGTGGAGCACCACCTGCAGCAGCACGTCGCCCAGCTCGCCCTCGAGCTCGTCGTCGCCCTCGCCGTCGTCGCCGAGAGTGGCGATGGCCTCGACGAGCTCGTAGGTCTCCTCGATGGCGTAGCGGGCCAGGCTCTGGTGGGTCTGCGCCCGGTCCCACGGGCACTCGCGGCGCAGGCGGGCCACCACCTCGGCGAAGCGCACGAGCTCGCCGCCCACGGGGGCGGCCAGCGACGGCACGTAGATCGCCGTCAGGTGGTCGGGCTCGAACGAGCGGTCGAGCTCGGCCCACGGCACGGTGAACACGGCCTCGTCGGGCAGGCCGAGCCGCTGGAGCACGGTCACGGGCTCGGCGGGTTCGTCGTCGACGGCCAGCTTCACGTCCGACAGCACGCGGCGGTTGTGGGTGTGGGCCACGAGCAGCGGCCCGGTCCGCCCGGCGGCGGCCGTGGCGAACTCGTGGGCGTCGATGAGGGTGAGCTGGGCCTCGACCGGGTCGATGCCGAGCCGGTCGTAGGCCAGGTCGAGGAAGCTGACCGCGGCCAGCACCTGGGTGTCGACGCGGTCGTCGGCCCGCAGCCAGCGCACGGAGCGCTCGAGGACGAGCGGCGAGCCCGGCACGGCGTAGAGCACCTCGCCGTGCTCGTTGGCCGCGGCGACGAGGCGGTCGACGATCGTCCGGTAGACGGCGTCGAAGTCGTCGGCGGCCTCGTACACGTCGTCGAAGCTGGCGGCGTCGCCCACCAGGCCGGCCGAGGGGTGCCGGGCCGTGCGCAGGTAGCGGTGGGGGATGCGGTCGACGGCCGCCTGGGTGGCCGCGGTGACCAGGCCGTCGGGTCCGGGGCCCAGCCCGACGACGACGACCCTCGGCCGGTCGGCTCCGCTGGTCGCCCCGGTCACGGAGCCGTGGTGGTGGTGGCGTCGGCGCCGACTTCGTTCAACGACACGACGCCCTTGGCCGGATCCCACGCGCCGTAGCGTGGGTTCACCTTGACCACGGCGGCATCGAGGAGCTTGCTGGCCGCGGCGTTGGAGGCCTGCGTCTGGAGGGCCTGCTCGATCTGGGGGCGCACCTCTTCCAGCGCGGCGCCGTTGACCTGGTCCTTGTTCGCTTCGTAGAACGCCTGCACGGCCTCCTCGCTGGGAGGCGGACCGGCGAGCGTGGCCCTGACGGCGAGGTACTCGGCGGCGAGCCCGTTCCACTGGGTCTTGATGTCCGACGGCATCTTCTGCCACACGGCGTCGTCGACCGCGAAGATCTGGGCCGGCAGCTTCTCGGCAGTGGCGGTGTCGGTCGGGTCGACCTGGAGCCCGCGCTGGCGGAACTCCTGGTGGAACACGCTGATGACGACGACGTTGGCGAGCAGGGCGCGGGTCTCGGTGCCGGGGAGCGTGCCGCTTTCGGCCCCGAGCGTGGTGGCCCCGGCCTTGCGCAGCAGGGTGAGGGTGCGCTCGAAGTCGCGCGCCGAGGTGCGCTCGCCGTTCACCACCACGGCGCTCGGGTCGACCGAGCCGCACGAGGTGGCTCCGAACGTGAGGGCGAACACGGCGGTACCGGCGAGGAGAAGTCGCTTCATGACGCCCGCGACGCTACCGGGCGCCGGGCACCCGGCGGGAGTTGCCCCTCCGTCTGCCGGCTGATCGACGACGAGACGGCGACGGCCCGGACCGCCTCCGGCCCCGCCCCGGCCCGCCCGCGACCCGCTCGGACCTGCCCCGTTCGCATTTGTTGCGAGTGACCCGTGCCATGGGCCGGGCGGCGCGCATTTGATGCGCCGGGCTCGGGGTGGGGGCCGGGGGTCGTGCCGGGTGTCTCAGCCGGGCGGGATCAGCTGTTGGAGGAGGGCGCCGAGGCCGGTGACGGCGTCGGCCTGCTTGCGGATGGGCACGACCAGGATGCCGGCCTCCTCCTTGTACACGGCGTCGCGCAGGATCCGCTTCAGACGCATGGCCTCGCTCGTCTTCAGCCGCACGGGGCTGAGCCGGGCGTCGCGCGACGTGACGACGATCTCGCGGATGCCCACCCGGTGGCACTCGGCCCGGAGACGGCCGACGGCCAGCAGGGCCTCGGCGGGCGCCGGAACCGGGCCGTAGCGGTCGACCCACTCGGCCGCGATGTCGTCGACCTCGGCGTGGCTCGTGACCGCCGCCAGCCGGCGGTAGGCCTCGAGCCGCAGCTCCTCGCGGGCCACGTAGTCGGCCGGCAGGAAGGCGTCGGTGGGCACGTCGAGCTTGATCTCGGCGGGCTCGCGGCGCGGCTCGCCCTTGAGCTCGGCCACGGCCTCCTGCACCATCTGGCAGTAGAGGTCGTAGCCCACGGCGGCGATGTGGCCCGACTGGGACTCACCGAGCAGGTTGCCGGCGCCGCGGATCTCGAGGTCGCGCATGGCGATCTTGAAGCCCGAACCGAGCTCGGTGGCCTCGCCGATGGTGCGCAAACGCTCGTAGGCCTCCTCGGTGAGGACGTGGTCGCGCGGGTGGAACAGGTACGCGTAGGCCCGCTGGCCGCTGCGGCCCACGCGGCCGCGCAGCTGGTGGAGCTGGCCCAGGCCCAGGCGGTCGGCGCGCTCGACCACGAGCGTGTTCACCGTGGGCATGTCGATGCCCGACTCGATGATGGTCGTGCACACGAGGACGTCGTAGTTGCCCTCCCAGAAGTCGACGACGATCTGCTCCA
Organism: Actinomycetes bacterium; assembly: GCA_031423915.1. Taxonomy (GTDB): domain Bacteria; phylum Actinomycetota; class Acidimicrobiia; order Acidimicrobiales; family Ilumatobacteraceae; genus JANMAT01. The sequence goes on from JANPGL010000439.1 coordinate 12,106, forward strand.
GCGAGCCTTCGTCCATCTGGCCGTGGGCGATGGCCACGCGGGCCTCGGGCACGAGGTCGCGGATGTGGTCGGCCTTGCGCTCGATGTCGCGCACCCGGTTGTAGACGTAGAAGACCTGGCCCTCGCGCAGGAGCTCGCGGCGGATGGCCTCGGCGATGGCGCGGTCGTCGTCCTCGCCGACGTAGGTGAGGATCGGCTGGCGGTCCGCCGGTGGCGTCTGCAACAGCGACAGGTCGCGGATGCCCACGAGCGACATCTCGAGCGTGCGGGGGATCGGCGTGGCCGACATGGTGAGCACGTCGACGTTCACCTTCAGCTGCTTGATCTGCTCTTTGTGGGTGACGCCGAAGCGCTGCTCCTCGTCGACCACCAGCAGGCCGAGGGCCTTGAACCGGATGTCCTTGGCCAGCAGCCGGTGGGTGGCGATCACGCAGTCGACCTCCCCGTCTTCCAGGCCTTTCATCACCTTGCGGGTCTCGGCGGGGGTGAGGAACCGCGAGAGCACCTCGACGCGCACGGGGTACGGCGCGAAGCGGTCGGCGAACGTGTTGTAGTGCTGCTGGGCCAGCAGCGTGGTGGGCACGAGCACGGCCACCTGCTTGCCGTCCTGGATCGCTTTGAACGCGGCGCGGATGGCCACCTCGGTCTTGCCGAAGCCGACGTCGCCGCACACCAGCCGGTCCATGGGGTGCGGCGACTCCATGTCCTCCTTGTTGGCCTGGATGGCGGTCAGCTGGTCGGGCGTCTCCACGTAGGGGAACGCCTGCTCCATCTCGTCCTGCCACGGGGTGTCGGGCCCGAACGCCACGCCCTCGGCGTGGACGCGCTTCTGGTACAGCACGACCAGCTCCTGCGCCACCTCGCGCACGGCCGACTTCACGCGCGCCTTGGTGGCACCGAAGTCGGTGCCGCCGAGCTTGTGCAGGCTCGGCGACTCGCCGCCCACGTAGTGGCGGATGGCGTCGATCTGCTCCGACGGGATGTAGAGCTTGTCGCCGCCCTTGTACTCGAGCAGCAGGTAGTCGCGCTCCACGCCGCCGATGGCCCGCTTGACCATGCCGGCGTAGCGGCCGACGCCGTGCTGGTGGTGCACGACGTAGTCGCCGGGCTTCAGGTCCTCGAAGAAGCCGGCGGCCTGACGCTTGGGCGCACGCGGCGCCCGGTGCGAGCGGCGGCGCCCGGTCAGCTCGCTCTCGGCGACGACGGCGAGCTTGGCCTCGGCGAACACGGCGCCCGAGTGGAGCGGGGCCACGACGATGCGCGCCCCCGGCTTGGCCAGCACGGCCGGATCGGCGTCGGCAGCCACGACCGGCACGTCGAGGCCCTGCTCGCGCAGCAGGCCGGCGATGTGCGAGGCCGAGCCGGCGCCGTCGGCGGCGATGACGATGCGGTAGCGCTCGTCGAGCAGGCTGCGCAGGCGGCGCATCAGCAGCTCGCCGTCGGCGCCCACGGCGCCGCCCCAACGGCTGGCGGCGAGCGCCGGGGTGTCGGGCGAGTCGGGCACGTCGAGCAGCGACAGGGTGGATGCGCCGGCCGACGCCAACAGCCGCTCGGCCGGCAGGTACAGGCGGCCGAAACCGTCGTCGCCCGCGCCCCACGTTCGGGCCAGCGTGCGCGCCAGGTCGTCCTCTTCGGCCAGCAGATCGGCG
>JANPGL010000440.1:0-13991 GCA_031423915.1 Actinomycetes bacterium
GGCCCGACGCCCAGGTCGTGTTCGTCGACACGCCCGGGCTGCACAAGCCGGTCACGGCCCTGGGGGAGCGGCTGAACTCCACCGCCACGGAGGCGCTCGACGGGGTCGACGTCGTGTGGTTCGTGGTCGACGCCACCAAGCCGTTCGGTCGCGGCGACGCCTGGGTCGCCGAGCGCCTGCCGACGGGCGCCACGGTGGTCATCACGAAGATCGACAAGGCGACGCCGCAGCAGGTGCTCACCCAGCTGGCGGCGGCGCACGCCGCCGTTCCGACGGCGGTGGCGTTCTTCCCCGTGTCGGGCAAGACGAGCGAGGGCGTCGACGCGCTGATCGAGGCGACCGTGGCCGTGCTGCCCGAAGGGCCGCTCTACTACCCGGCGGACATGATCAGCGACCGCGACGACGGCCAGCGCATCGCCGAGCTCGTGCGCGAGCAGCTGCTGGCGCTCACCGGCCAGGAGCTGCCGTACTCGATCGCCACGCGCGTCACCGACATCAGCGAGGGTCACGTGCGGTGCGAGATCGTCGTCGAGCGCGAGAGCCAGAAGGGCATGGTCATCGGCAAAGGCGGTCTCCTGCTCAAGCAGGTCGGCACGGCCGTCCGGCGTCAGGTGCCCGAGATCGTGTTCCTCGACCTGCGCGTGCGGGTCGACCCGCATTGGCAGCGCCGGCCCGACCGGGTCGAGCGGCTCGGGTACTGACCCCATCGGCTGAACACATCACGACCGACGAGGCCTCGTTCGCCTAAGGTGGCGGTGTGGCGGGGGCTCGGACGCGGGAGCGTTGGCTGGGGGTGTTCGTCGTCGCGCTCGGACTGGTGGCGCTGCTCTCGTACGTCGGCCCCTCGTGGTCGGTGGGTGGCCTGCACTTCGGCCGGACACGTGCGTCGGCGGCCGACGGTCCGGTCGTGTCGACGGCCGAGACCGACCGCCCGAGCACGGCGACCACCTCGGTGGTGCCTGCGACCACCGAAGCCCCCACCACCACCGAACCTCCGACGACGACGACGACCGAGGCCCCGACCACCACGACCACCGTGTTCCAGCCGGCGTCCCGCCGGGCCGGGTGGGTGGCGGCCGAGAACGCCCTCCCCGGAACCGATGGGTGGCGCCTCACGGCGACCGCCCAGGCCGGCTGGATCGAGGGATACACGAGGCTTGCCAGCGTGCACCCGGGCCAATCGCTCCCGCTCCACATCGACACCGCCTCACCGGGGTACACGGTCGAGGCCTACCGGATGGGCTTCTACGGCGGTCGCCAGGGGCGGCTGCTCTGGACGTCGCCGCCCCAGGTCGGGGTCCGCCAACCGCCCCCGGTCGTCGACGCGACCACCGGCCTGGCCGAGGCCCGATGGCCTGTCTCGATGGTCGTCCCGGTCGGTGAGGACTGGCCACCGGGCTCGTACCTGCTGAAGCTGGTGTCGAGTGCGGGCGGGTCGAGCTACGTGCCCGTGACCGTGCGGGACGACGAGGCGCACGCCGACCTGCTCGTGGTGAGCGCCACCACGACCTGGCAGGCCTACAACACCTGGGGCGGGTGCAGCCTGTACGCCTGTCCGGGCGTGAAGGGCCGCAACCGGGCCGTACGCGTGTCGTTCGACCGCCCGTACGCCAGGAACTACAACGACGGGTCCGCCGACTTCCTCGATCACGAACTGCCGCTCGTCGCCTTCGCCGAGGAGCTCGGCCTCGACGTGGCGTACGCCACGAACCTCGACCTCAACCACAGCCCGACGCTCGCCGCCAAGTACAAGGGCGTCGTCTCGCTCGGTCACGACGAGTACTACTCGCGAGCCATGCGCACCTCGCTGGTCGACGCCCGGGCCGCAGGCGTGAACCTGGCCTTCCTCGGTGCGAATGCGGTGTACCGCCACGTCCGCATCGAGCCGGCCTGGGACGGCACCACCGACCGGGTGGTCGTCAACTACCGCGACCGCGCTGATCCGGTGACGGCCACCAATCCGGCGGAGGCGACGGTCGAGTGGCGCAAGCAGAAGGCGCCCGAGGCCGAGCTCGTCGGCATCCAGTACATCTGTGCCGGCGTCAGCGCCGACCTGGTCGTGGCGAACGCGTCGCACTGGGTGTGGGCGGGTGCCGGCGTCCGCAACGGGCAGGTGCTGCCCGGCCTGGTCGGCAACGAGGCCGACGGTGTGGCGACAGGGGTGTCGCCCGCCGGCCTGGACCGGCTGGCGGCGTCCCCGGTGCGCTGCGGCACATCGAGCTACACCGCCACGACCAGCTACTACAGCGCACCGTCGGGCGCGGGCGTCTTCGCCAGCGGCACGATCTGGTGGGTGTGTGGGCTCGAGTCGACCTACTGCTCGACACCCAAGAACATGGGCGCGGTGCGGGCGGCCACGGCCAACGTCCTACGGACCTTCGCCGCCGGCCCGGCCGGTGCGGTGCACCCGAGCACCGGCGCTCGCTGAGCCCTCCGTTCGGACGGCCCTATGGCCACCCCAAGAAGGCGATTGACCCCTTGCCGTGTTGCAACACGGCTGACACAATTGGGCGCGTCAGGATGTAGCTGTCCCGACATGTGACAAAAGCTGGGCGGTGTTCGAAGGTTCGAACGCAAGCCGCTCGGGGCCGGAGGGGGTCGTCGATGTCGGACTTCATCTTGGGCATTCACGGTGATGGCCAGGCCATCAACCTCGAACCGCAGGGGACCATCGATCTCGATGGGGCACGCACCCTGCTCGATACCGTGGGTACCCTGCGTCACGAACGCCACCCGCTGCTGGCCATCGACCTCGACGGTGTCACCGGCTTGACGCGCGAGGCATGGCGCCTGCTCGCCACGAGCGAGCTCCCTGTCGAGGTGCTGGTGAGCGGCGGCGCCTGAGCTGCGTTACGGCGTCGCTCGCAGCGCTGCGTAGTCGTCGGCCGTGACCTCGCCGGCGCCGGCCGTACCGTCGGGTCTCGGCACCGCCACCTCGGCCTCCGTGGCCGTGCGGAAGACGACGCGACCGATGCCGGGCCGTTCCGTCAACGTCAGCACGATCTGGGACACCACGGCCAGCTGACCCGGAGGGTCGAGGGCGAGGAACGGCGCCCCGAGCCACACCTCGGCTCGGCCCCGGTCGGATCGCACGTCGTCGACCATGTTGCGGGTGAACACGTTCGTGAGCCCGCCGGCGAACTGCGGGCCGGCCGCCAACTGGTCGAGCGTACGCGACAGGTCGAGTCGAGCGTCCGGCGACACGACGGGCACGAACCGGTACTCGGCCCGAAGACGGTCGCCGGCCAGGTAGTAGAGCGCGACGTTCTCGGTCGGCACCGCCGTCGGTGCCGTGGTCGGGGCGATCGTCGTGGCGGGTGTCGCCGCCGTGGTGACGGGCGGCGCCGTGGTGCTCGTGGTCGTGGTCGGCTCTGCGAGCGCGGCGATCGGGTCGATGGGCCGGGCCGCGTCATCGTGGGTGACCCCGCACGCCCCCAGCGCGGCCGCCAGGACCGCCGCCACGGTGCAGGCGCCCAGTCGCCGAGTCACGCGTGGAGCTCCATCACGAAGCGGGCGCCACCACCGGGGCGTTCCTCCACCCACACCCGACCGCCCTGCAGCCGCGCCTGCTCGGCGACGAGCGCGAGACCGAGGCCGGTGCCGACACGGTGGCGGGCGGCGGTGCCGCGCGAGAAGCGCTCGAAGATGCGGGTGCGTTCGCCGGGCTCGACACCGGGGCCGGCGTCCTCCACCGCCAGGTGGACCGTCGCGGCGTCGACGTGCTCGACGACCACCCTGACGGGCCCGCCTCCATGGTGCTGGGCGTTCAGCAGCAGGTTCGCCACCACGCGTTCGAGGCGTCGACGGTCGGCCGCCACCGGGCGGTCGAACCAGCGGTGGTCGACGACGACGGGCAACGCCTCGAAGCCATAGCGAGTGGCCACCTTGGCGATGAACGGCCCGAGGAGCAGGGGCTCGATGTGGACGTCGGCGCGCCCGGCGTCGAGGCGCGAGATCTCGAGGAGGTCGAGCACCATCTGGTCGAATCGGCGCACCTGGTTCACGACGACGTCGAGGGCCTGCCGGCTGCGGTCGGCCAGGTCGTCTCGGCCGCGGTCGAGCACCTCGATGGCCGCGGTCAGCGCCGTGATGGGCGAGCGCAGCTCGTGCGAGACGTCGGATGCGAAGCGCGTCTCGCGCTCGAGTCGGCTCTGGACCGCGTCGGCCATCTCGTTGAACGATCGGGTGAGCTGGCCGAGGTCGGGGTCGGACTCGACCTCGAGGCGGGTGTCGAGGCCGCCCGATGCCAGCTGACTGGCGGCGGCAGCGACGCGGCTGAGCGGGCGGAGCAGGCGGCGGGACGCCCACCAACCGAGTCCGGCTGCCGCCAGTGCCGTGACCGTGGCGGCGATTGTCAGCGAGGTTCCGACCACACTGAGCGTTCGCTCGATGTCGGCCATCGACGTGACCTCGTAGTAACGCCACTCGCTGTCGGGCACCGAGAACCCGACGGCGAGGTAGGGCACCCCGCCGCGCTCGAACCGCTGCCGGCCGTTGCCGCCCGAGTCGATGAGGCCGGACAGGCTCGGCGGTACCGCGTCGTCGGCCGGAGCCCCCGCCCGGATGACCGCCAGGTCGTTCGGCGCGGCCACGCCCGCGCTGAACCACCGATCACCCGTGCCGAGCAAGGCGTAGCTGCCCTTGTCGAGCACCAGGCCGGCGACGGCGCCGAGCAGGTTCGACGACGGCCGGCGGGCCTCCTCGCGCAGGGCCCGCAGGTTGGTCACGGCCTGGCGTCGGGCCGCGCCGTCGAGCTGGCCCTGCAGGTAGTTGCGGGCCAGCGAGTAGGTGAGCGCCGTCAGGCCCACGGACACCGCCAAGGCGGCGACCGCGAAGGCGATGGTCACTCGGGTCGCCAGGCCGAGCGTGGGGCGGCGGGGCAGACCGACTCGCACAGTCGTCCAGTGAACCACGCCGAGTGGTCCGGCGTCTCCTACGATCGAGGTGTGCACCGCCTTCTCTTCATCGAGGACGACGACCAGATCCGTCTGGCGCTCCGCCTCGCGTTGGAGGACGAGGGGTACGCGGTCGCCGAGGCGGCCAACGGCAACGAGGGGCTGAGCTCGTTCGAACGTGACGAGCCCGACCTCGTGCTGGTCGACCTGCGGCTGCCCGACATCATGGGCTTCGACGTGTGCCGCCAGATCCGGGCCCGATCCATCGTGCCGATCATCATCGTGACCGCCCAGACCGACACCCACGACCTCGTCGCCGGGCTCGAGGCGGGGGCCGACGACTACATCACCAAGCCAGTGGTGCCCAAGGAACTGGCCGCCCGCATCCGCGCGCTGCTGCGGCGGGCTCACCTCCACGAGCTGAGCCCGCCCAAGCCGGCCACGTTCGGCGATCTCGAGTTGCGCCGCGAGCAGGGCGTCGTCCTCAAGCGGGGCCGGCCACTGTCGCTCACGAAGACCGAGTTCATGCTGCTGTGCGAGTTCGCCGACCACCCGGGCATGGTGCTGTCGCGCGACCAGCTGCTCGAACGGGTCTGGGGATATGACTACCTGGGCGATTCCCGCCTGGTCGACGCCCACATCCGCCGTCTGCGGGTGAAGGTCGAGGACCAGCCCGACGAGCCCCGCTTCATCCTCACGGTGCGGGGCATCGGCTACAAGCTCCAGGTGTAGGAGCCGGTCGTCCGTCCGATCGGGCCTCAGGTCCGGGGGGTGGCGAGCATCTCGCGCAGGAACGCCTCGGCCTCGGCGCGATGGCGGGTTCGTTTGAACGGCGGGAGCGCGTTCACCAGGTCCCAGCGGTAGCGGGCCTTGTTGAGGCGCGGGTCGAGGATGGCGACGACGCCGCGGTCGTCGGCCGAGCGGATCAGCCGGCCGGCGGCCTGGGCCAGCAGCGTGGCGGCCCGGGGCAGATCGATGGTGGCGAACGCCGCGGCTCGCGCTTGCTCGCGCCGGGCTTCGAGCAGTGGGTCGTCGGGCCGGGGGAACGGGATCTTGTCGATCGTGACGAGGCTGAGCGTGGCACCGGGCACGTCGATCCCCTGGAACAGCCCCGTGGTGGCGAACAGGCACGCCGACTCCTCACCGGCGAACGCCTGCACGAGCGCGGTCTTGGGCAGGTCCCGTTGATCGAGGATGCGAAACGGGAGGCGGGGACGCAGCGCGTCGACCGCGGCCCCGAGCGCCTTGTAGCTCGTGAACAGCGCCAGCGTGCGGCCGCCCGCCGCGGTGATCAGCGCCTCGAGCTCGTCGTGGACGGCGGCGGCGTAAGCGGGCGAGCGGGGGTCGGGCAGATGCGTGGCGTTGTAGAGGATGCCCGCCGACGCGTAGTCGAACGGGCTGCCGACGTCGTCGCTGTCGGTCCGCGCGGGGTCGAGACCGACGCGTTCGATGATGCTGACCGGGATGGTGGCGCTGGTGAGGATGGCGGTGCGCTGCTGCCATACGCCCTCGCGCAGCACCGGGGCCACGTCGATGGGGGCGACGGCCAGCGTTGCGCGTTCCATCTCGCCTTCGACCCAGGCGACGTAGCCGTCGGGCAGCGCCATGGCCTTGTCGAGGTCCTCGGCGAGCGACGTCGCCGCCTTGGTGGCGCGCATCTTGCGCTGCTTGACGTCGTCGCTCTCGTTGTCGATCTGGCGCAATGCCGACAGGATCTGCTCGACGCTGCCCCGGGCCTCGGCCAAGGCGTCGCCGACGTCCGGGGGGAGAGGGCGCGCCAGCCGGCGCCCCGTGTGTTCGCTCAGGGCGGTGGCGAGCCGGGTGCCGATGGTGACTACGGCCGCCATCAGCTCGTCGGCCGACAGCACCTGGCGCACGATGCGGGCCAGGTTGAGGAAGCGGCCGGGACCGAGCGCCATGCCGGTGGTGTCGGACGTGATGTCCTCGAGCTGGTGCGCCTCGTCGAACACGACGACCTCGTGATCGGGCAGCACCGCGCCGCCCGAGGCGACGTGCGTGCCGTAGAGGTGCATGTTCACGACGATCACGTCGGCGGCCATGGCCCGCCGCCTCGCTGCTTCGGCGAAGCACGGTTCGCCGAGCGGGCAGCGCGCCGCGCCGGGGCACTCGTCGCTGGTGACGGTCACCGCCTGCCAGGCGCGGCTCGACGGTGCCCAGTCGAGCTCGGCCTGGTCGCCGGTCTCGGTGAGCCCGGCCCAGGTGGCGAGCTTGCGGATCTCGGCCTTCACGTGAGGCGCCAGGTCGTCGATCTCGAGCTGGCCCTTTTCGGCGGCCTGCACCTCGCGCACGCGTTGGAGGCACAGGTAGTTGGACCGTCCCTTGAGCACGGCGAACCGCACCGGTCGGTCGAGCTGGCTGGCCAGGAACGGCAGGTCCTTGGTCGCCAGCTGGTCCTGCAGCGCCTTGGTGGCGGTGGCTACGACCACCTTGTGGCCCGACAGCACGGCGGGAACCAGGTAGGCGAGGCTCTTGCCGGTGCCCGTACCGGCCTGGACGACGAGGTGGCGGCCCCGGTCAATGGCGGTCGCGACCAGCTCGGCCATGTGCCGCTGACCGGGTCGGGCCTCGCCGCCGCCGGCCAGCCCGGCCACGACGCGACCGAGCGCCTCCGTGGCAGCGCGGGCGGTCTCGTCGGTGGTCACCCGGTGAGGCTACGCGTCGGCCGCGCCGTCGACACGGACCGCCGTCCCGCCGCACGGGGGCACTACCGTGGCACGTCGTGAGCCTGCTCGACGGCCTTGACCGCAGCCGCATCCCCACCCACGTCGGCTGCGTGATGGATGGCAACGGCCGCTGGGCGACGCAGCGCGGCCTGCGCCGCACCGACGGCCACGCCGCGGGCGAGGAGGCACTGTTCGACACGGTGCAGGGCGCGCTGGACCTGGGCATCCGATGGCTGACCGTCTACGCCTTCTCGACGGAGAACTGGAAGCGCCCGATCGACGAGGTGCGCTACCTGATGCGCTTCAACGAAGACATCCTCCTGCGTCGTCGAGACGAGCTGCACAAGCAGGGCGTACGCATCCGGTTCGCCGGCCGCCGCGACTGGCGGGTGCCGCGCCGCCTGCTCAAGCGCCAGGACGAGGCGGTGGCGCTCACCCAGCACAACCGGACGCTGACGTTGACGTTCGCGTTCAACTACGGCGGGCGCGCCGAGATCGTCGACGCGGTGCGCCGGATCGTGGCCGAGGGCATCGAGCCCGACAAGGTCGACGAGAAGGCCATCGCCAAGCGCCTCTACCACCCGGACATGCCGGAGCCCGATCTCGTGGTGCGCACCTCGGGGGAGTTCCGCATCTCGAACTTCCTGCTGTGGGAGCTGGCGTACGCCGAGCTGGTGTTCACCGACGTGCTCTGGCCCGACTTCCGCCGTGAGAACCTGGCCGACGCGGTGCGCGAGTTCCAGCGGCGCGATCGTCGCTACGGGGGTGTCGAGCAGTGACATCGTGAGCGCCCGCCAGTACCAGGACACGGGCATCGTGCTGCGCACGCACAAGCTGGGCGAGGCCGACCGGATCCTGGTGATCCTCACCGCCGAGCACGGCAAGGTCCGTGCCGTGGCGAAAGGCGTGCGCAAGCCCACGTCGAAGTTCGGCGGACGGCTCGAGCCGCTCGCCCACGTCCGGCTGCTGGTGCGCGAGGGCCGTTCGCTCGACAACGTCAGCCAGGCCGAGACGATCGACCACTTCCGACCGCTGCGCACCGAGCTCGGCCTGCTGACGCATGCCATGGCCATGGTGGAGGCGGTCGACCAGCTGGCCCCCGAGCGGGAGCCCGCACCCCACCTGTACCGGATGCTGCTGGGCGGTCTGCGCACACTGGCCGCGGGACCCTCGGCCGTGGTCGTGCCCGCCTTCTTCTGGAAGCTGCTGGCGGCCGATGGCGTCGCCCCCGAGATCGCCAGCTGCGTGTCGTGCGGAAGCCCCGGGCCCCTCGTCGCCTTCTCGGTCGAAGAAGGCGGTGCGCTCTGCCGGCTGTGCCGCCGCGGCGCGGCGGTCTCCGAGGAGGCCCTCGGGCTCCTCCGGCGCATCCTCGGCGGCGATCTGGTCACCGCCCTGCGCGAGCCGGCCTCGGCCGCCACGCACGAGGTCGAGGTGCTGGCCGTACGGTCGCTCGAGCACCACCTGGAGCGCCGGCTGCGGACGGTGGCCCTGCTGGAGCCATCCGACCCCGTCGAGGCGTCGCTGGGGCGTCCGGCCCAGCTTTAGGGGCACCCGAGCGTCGGCTTAGCTCCGCCCCGTCGGCGCGTCGTTACAGTCCGTGATGCAACTGGGTCGACGGAGGGGTCATGGCTCGCGTAGGCGGACGGAACCGGCGGATGGCGGCGCGCGTCGCCCTCGTGGGTGTCGTGGCCGGCGTGGCCAGCCTCGGCGTGGCCGGTCCTGCCTCTGCGCAGGCGACGGCCGGGCCGGTCGCCGTCTCCGGGTCTCCTTCGTCCGCGACCGTCCAGGAGCACAGCCTCGGGCCGATCTCGACCGCGGCGATCGGCGGAGTGCTGGTCGCCGGGGTCCTGTGGCTGCGGGCCCGCCAGCGCGACCGCGTTCCTGCCTGACGCCGCGTCGCTACCACATGGCCGGGTGACCGCCCGCGCCCGTAGCATCTTGCCCCTATGCCAGCGTCCGAGCTCGACCAGGTCGTCAACCTCTGCAAGCGCCGGGGGTTCGTGTACCCCTCCGCGGAGATCTACGGCGGCTTCCGCTCCACGTACGACTACGGACCCCTCGGCGCGCTGATGCTTCGGAACGTGAAGGAGGCCTGGATCCGGGCCATGGTCCAGTTGCGCGACGACGTGGTCCTGATCGACGCCGCCATCCTCGGCCCCCCGGCCATCTACGAGGCCTCGGGCCACCTGGCCAACTTCACCGACCCGCTGGTCGACTGCACGAACTGCAAGCAACGGTTCCGGCAGGACCAGTTGCCGGACCTCGACCTGTGCCCGAGCTGTGGCAAGCGGGGCACGTTCACCGACCCGCGCAACTTCAACCTGATGTTCAAGACGTTCGCCGGCCCGGTGGAGGGTTCGGGCGCCGAGGTCTACCTTCGGCCCGAGACGGCCCAGGGCATGTTCGTGAACTTCGCCAACGTGCTGAACACCACGCGCAAGAAGCCGCCGTTCGGCATCGCCCAGGTGGGCAAGAGCTTCCGCAACGAGATCACGCCCGGCAACTTCGTGTTCCGCACGCGCGAGTTCGAGCAGATGGAGCTCGAGTTCTTCGTCCCACCGGCCGAGGCCGACACCTGGTACCGCTACTGGTGCGAGCAACGTCTCGACTGGTACCGCACGCTCGGCATCCCCGACGAGCTGCTGCGCCTGCGCGCCCACGACCCCGACGAGCTGTCGCACTACTCGGCGGGTACCTCCGACGTGGAGTTCGCCTACCCGTGGGGCTGGGGCGAGCTGGAGGGCATCGCCAACCGCACCGACTACGACCTGACCCAGCACGCCAAGCATTCGGGCGAGAAGCTCGACTACTTCGACCAGGCCACCAACGAGCGGTACCGGCCGTTCGTGATCGAGCCGGCCGCCGGCGCCACCCGGGCGATGATGGCGTTCCTGATGGCCGCGTACGACGAGGACGTCGTCAACGACGAGCCGCGCACGTTGCTGCGGCTCCACCCGCGCCTGGCGCCGTACAAGGTGGCCGTGCTGCCGCTGTCGAAGAAGGACACGCTGACGCCGCTGGCCCGTGAGGTGTTCGCCACCCTCGCCGACCGCTACATGGTCGACTACGACGAGACCCAGAACATCGGCAAGCGCTACCGCCGTCAGGACGAGATCGGCACGCCGCTGTGCGTCACGGTCGACTTCGACTCGCTGGAGGACGGTGCGGTGACGATCCGCGAGCGCGACACGACCGAGCAGGAGCGGGTGTCGATCGCCGAGCTGCCGGCGCGCGTGACGGCCAAGCTGGGCTTCTAGGCCGGTCCCGGCCGTGGCGAAGCTCCTGTCGACGAGGGCGATGCTTCGTCGCATCGCGCTCCGCTTGCCCGAGGCCACCGAGGAGACCACCTGGGGCGACGTCAACTTCCGGGTACGGGGAAAGATCTTCTGCTTCCCGGGCGACGCGTCGATGACGGTGAAGGCCGATCCCGAGGAGCTCGACGCCCTGCTGGCCGACCCTCGGTTCGCCCGCGCCGCCTACGTGGGCCGGTTCGGGTGGGTCTCGATGCAGCTGGCGTCACCCGTCGACTGGGACGAGGTCGACGAACTGATCCGCACGAGCTACTGCCTCGTGGCGCCCCGCACGCTCGCTCGCGGCGTGCTCGACGGGAGGTGAGGCGTCACCCGGCCTTGGTCTGCGTCGCCCCGCCGGGCTGCGCGGCCATCAGCCGCTCCGACGCCTCGATGGCCTCGGCGACGACCGCCTCGACGTGGACCGGGTCGATCCCGAGTCGCTGGCCGATGTGGACCGACCAGATCTCCGAGCGCAGGTTCGACTCGAAGTCGAGCTGCGCCCGCAGGTCGGCGCGGGCGGCCTGGCGGTTCTGACTGATCATCACGAAGGTCGCCAGGAAGATCGCCTCGAGGCTGACGATCATGGTCAGCAGACCGAACGGGAAGTGGTCGAACTCCCAGCCCACGCCGGCCAGCCCGACGTTCAGGGCGATCCACACCGCGAACCACACCGCGTGGATGTAGACGAACCGCATCGAGCCGGCGAACGTGGTGATCCGGTCGGCCGTTTGATCCTCGGCCCGCTTCAGGGTGTGCCACAGCGTCCGCTCGGACCGCACCGGCGTGTGGGAGCTGTCGAAGAGGACACCGTCGTGGTTGCCGTCGGTGCCGTCGAGGACGTGGCAAGCCGGGCAGGTGTCCGGCGCGAACCCGGGTACGGGGGTCGTCGTCATGGACCCCACCCTGTCACCTGAACCGTGTCTACGGGCGTGACGGTGGCATGCCGGGGGGCTGGCGACCCTAGAATCGTCCGCCGTGCCCTACGTCTACGCCTTCGATCACAAGCACCGCCGGCCCCCCATGCAGATGAAGGATCTGCTCGGTGGCAAGGGCGCCAACCTGGCAGAGATGACCAGCGTGCTCGGCCTGCCGGTTCCCCCCGGCTTCACCATCACCACCGACGCCTGCCGCGACTACATGGACAGTGGCTGGCCCGACGGCATCGACGAGGAGATCGCCAAGCAGGTCTTCCGCCTCGAGAAGAAGATGGGCCGCAAGCTGGGCGACCCGTTCGACCCGCTGCTGGTCTCGGTCCGCTCGGGCGCCAAGTTCTCGATGCCCGGCATGATGGACACGGTCCTCAACCTCGGCCTGAACGACGACAGCGTCGGCGGCCTGGCCCACGTCACGTCCGACGAGCGCTTCGCCTACGACTCGTACCGGCGGTTCATCGCCATGTACGGCCGCATCGTGCTCGGCGTCGACGGCCACCACTTCGAGGAACCGCTCGAGAAGGCCAAGGCCACCGCGGGAGTGAAGACCGACGCCGAGCTCACCGCGGCCGCGCTCAAGACGCTGGCCGGCGAGTACAAGGCCGTCGTGCTGAAGCAGACGGGCAAGCCGTTCCCGATGAAGCCGCGCGACCAGCTGCGCGGCGCCATCGAGGCCGTGTTCGCCTCGTGGAACGGCGCCCGCGCCATCGCCTACCGCGTGCGCGAGCGCATCAGCCACGACCTCGGCACCGCCGTGAACGTGCAAACGATGGTGTTCGGCAACCGCGACGAGAACTCGGGCACCGGCGTGGGCTTCACCCGCAACGCCGCCACGGGCGAGAACAAGCCGTACGGCGACTTCCTCGTGAACGCCCAGGGCGAGGACGTGGTGGCCGGCATCCGCAACACCGAGGACCTCGACCACATGGCCGAGAAGTTCCCGAAGCTGCACGTCGAGCTGCTCGGCATCTTCGACAAGCTCGAGAAGCACTACCGCGACATGTGCGACACCGAGTTCACCATCGAGCAGGGCAAGCTCTGGATGCTGCAGACCCGCGTGGGCAAGCGCACCGGTGCCGCCGCGCTGAAGATGGCCGTCGACATGACCAAGGATCGCCACATCAAGCTGAGCCGCGACGAGGCGATCATGCGGGTGGCGGCCGAGCACCTCGACCAGGTCCTGCACCCCCAGTTCGCCGGCAAGAACATGAAGGTCATCGCCAAGGGCCTGGCGGCGTCGCCCGGTGCGGCGGTGGGCAAGGTGTACTTCACCGCCGACGACGCCGCCGATGCGGCCGACCGGGGCGAGAACGTCATCCTCGTCCGCAGCGAGACGAGCCCGGAAGACGTGCACGGCATGATGGTGTCGCAGGGCATCCTCACGTCGCGCGGCGGTCTCGTCAGCCACGCGGCCGTCGTCGCCCGCGGCTGGGGCACGCCGGCGGTGGTGGGCGCCGACGCCGTCAAGATCGAGGGCAAGCAGTTCCACGTGGGCGACGTGGTCGTGAAGGAGGGCGACGTGATCTCGCTCGACGGGACGACGGGTGAGGTCATCCTCGGTTCGGTCGAGCTGTCGGCCGCCGAGCCGCCGGCCGAGTTCGCCATCATCCTCGGCTGGGCCGACAAGGTCCGCAAGGGTCACCTGAAGGTCCGGGCCAACGCCGACAACGGCCCGGATGCCAAGAACGCCCGCCAGTTCGGGGCCGAGGGCATCGGCCTGTGCCGCACCGAGCACATGTTCCTCGGTGAGGACCGCCTGCCGGTCGTGCGCCGCATGATCCTGGCCTCCACGCCGGCCGAGGAGGCCGCCGCGCTCGAGCAGCTCCGCACGGTGCAGAAGGCCGATTTCATCGAGATCCTCGACGCCATGGACGGCCTGCCCGTCACCGTGCGCCTGCTCGACCCGCCCCTGCACGAGTTCCTCCCGAACGTCCACGAACTGGCCATCAAGAAGGCCACCACCGGGCTGACGGACGAAGAGCAGCGGTTGATGAAGGCCGCCGAGGAGTGGGCCGAGTTCAACCCGATGCTCGGCACCCGCGGCGTGCAGCTCGGCCGCGGCCTCCATGAGGGCCTGCACCTGCATGGCGTACAGGCCCGGCTTCACCACGCCGAGGCGCACGCCGCGGGTGCCGAGCATCGGGTTGAACTCGGCCCACTCCTCGGCGGCCTTCATCAACCGCTGCT
>JANPGL010000441.1:0-4923 GCA_031423915.1 Actinomycetes bacterium
CGACCCGACGGTTAGCCGGTATCCAGCGGTCCTCGCTGGTGTCCTAGCTGTCGAGCCCTACGTGCGACCGATGATGCGGAGGCGATCGAGGAGGACGAGTCCGATGGCGACAATCAGTGCCCGACCCCACGACACCAGGGCTTCGACCGTCGCGGCGATCATCAACGACGCCTTGGCGTGGATCGGTGGGCAGACGCTCCTCAGCCAGGGACGCTGCGTCGATGTTCTTCTCGATCTCTACGACGCCGCCGACGACGACTTCGTGCAGTGGTGCATCACCGAACGGCTGAGCGCCATCCGCTTCCTCAACGCCGTCGATGGCGGCGAGATGCGTGGTGATCTCGCTGTCATCGGGGCGTTGACGCTCCCCGCGCCAGCGTCGAGCGTCGACGGCACGATCATCGACGACACAGATCGACCACGAGCCGAGCAGCGCTCCCCAACCCAGGCGAGCTGAACACGTGCCCGCCCCGGCTCGACATGGACGATCTGCCCCAGCGGCCAGCCGATGCAGGTACCGCTGCCGCGAGCGCTGCAGGTGCATTCAGAACCTCACCCGAGTCCAGCCGACGACAAGTGAGTCCGGATCTGCCAGCGGCCTCCTCCCACGATCACCGCCAAAGCGCGCGATACGTCCGCCCGACAGATGCGCCACCCGTGCCAGGGTCGCCGGATCCCGGGCGGGCGACGACGCCGACAGGGATGCACAGAGTGTGCGCAGGATCCGGCGTTTGGGCCTAGCTGAGGTGGATCGACAGGGTGTTCCACTGCGAACCCTGCTGGGATCAGGGCGCTGGGCGCGCGGTGCCGCCCGTCGTGGTTCTGGGGATCAGACCAGCCCACGATGATGCGCCGACGTGCTGGAATCGTCACCCTCGACGAAGTGTCACGGGTGTCGCGCCTGAGCCTGCAACGCTTGACACATGGCGGACCCGAGCGTGTTCCTGACCACCGATCGACTCGTGCTTCGACGGTTCAGGCTCGACGATGCCGACGAGCTGCTCGCACTCGACAGCGACCCGCTGGTGCGGCGATTCGTGGAGGACGGCGAGCCGGTCACCCGCGATAGCGCGGTCGAGATGATCGAGCACTGGTTGGGATACCACGAACGGTCCGACCTCTTCGGGTTCTGGGCGGCGATCGAGCGGGCGACCGGACAGTTCCTCGGTTGGTTCCACTTCCGGCCTGGCGACGGTCACGGCGACGACGAGCCCGAGCTCGGGTACCGGTTGATCGCGTCGGCGTGGGGTAGAGGGCTTGCGACCGAAGGATCACTCGCGCTGATCGACCGGGGATTCTCGACGGGGCGCGTACGCCGAGTGCTGGCCGAGACGATGGCTGTCAACGTGGGGTCGCGGCGTGTGATGGAGAAGTCCGGCATGCGCCTCGTGCGCACCTTCCATGCCGAGTGGCCGGTTCGCATCCCCGGCGACGAGGAAGGCGACGTCGAGTACGCCATCGACTTCGACGAGTGGCAGGCTGCCCGAGGTTGACGGGGCAGGCTGCCATACCGGCGACCCGGGCAGGCACCGATGGGCTGACCTTCGCGGGTGGCCCCGAGTCCCTCGACAGTGGCGATCGCTCCCTATCCGAGGACACGCGGCCACGATCAGCACTCGCGAACCCCGACGCCGATCCAGGGCGGCTCGGACGCCGGGAACGCCGGGACTCAGCGGCCGGGTCGGCCGTGCGGGACAGCGTTATCGAGAGGTCGAACATCGCCATGCTGCTCGGCTGACGCCGGTCGAGTGACCGAAGGGCCACTCGAGCGGTGTCCGCCCGACCCCAGTTGGGCTCAGTGCCGCCCAGTCTTACATGGGCCCGTCGACTTGGGCGGTTGCGCCGCGGACACTCATTGCATCTCGGCCGTTCGCTGGGCTGGCAGACTACCGACCCTGGGAACGACGCTTCCGCCGCTCCACCTCACGAGTCCGACCGCCTCCATCGACCTCGGCGTGAGAGGCAGCCAGGGGCTGCGCGAGTCCCATGCCGTCGACAAAACGAGATCCGATGGCTGCCGACGAAGATGACGTGGACTGGCGACCGACTTGACCACCGAGCCGGCCCAGCCGGTAGCGATGCTGCGAATGGACCCCACAGAAGACCTTGAGGTCGCACAGCTCTGCAAGACGCGACACCCATCCACAACGACCCCAGTGTTGGCGACATGAGAATCGAGAACTAGCTCCCCTGGGCTTGGCAGAGACGGACGTCGGTCGGGCGGTCGAGTCGTCGCGTCCAGCGACGGCATCCACCGACGTCGGAGTCCGCCCTCGTCCGGTACACACCGGCGCACCCAAGAACCGCACGGACCTCCTTGGGCGAAGTGGCCTCGGCGTCCGTAAGGCGCTCTGGTGACCAATGCTGCGCATCGACATCGCGCGGCACCGCCGGGTCCCGGGCGGGTCGTCCGGCGTCGATGCACGAACGGACTGTGCGGTGTGCGCGGCGTCGGGCGCAGTCGGCGGGCCCCCAACCGGCGTGTTCCTGCAACGGCGAGGCAGATGGAGCGTGCGTGGCTGTGTGGGCACACCGGCTGGTTCATCCTCGTGTTTGGTTTCGGCCTTGTCGTTTGGCTCGGTAAAGGGCGTGGTCGGCGTTGGTGATGGTGGTAGTTGGCGGGGTGTCGTGATGGTGGAGGGCCCAGCCTGCGCTGTAGGTGAGGGGTTGATCGGTGGCAGACCAGATCGTGGCGAGTCGGTCAAGGAAGGCGTGGATGCCGGCGAGGTTGGCTTGGCCGAGGATGACGGCGAACTCGTCTCCGCCGAGGCGGTGCACGTGGTCCATGCGGCGAGCGGCAGTGGTGAGGCACGCGGCAAACTCGATCAGGGTTCGGTCGCCGTGGTCGTGGCCGTGGGTGTCGTTGTGGGCTTTGAAGTGGTCGAGGTCCAGGATGACGATGGCGTCGCCGTCCGCGAGGGTGTCGGCGGCGGTGTTGAGTTGCCAGCGTCGCCGGTTGCCGATGCCGGTGAGCGGGTCGGTCTGCGTTTGGTTGGTGAGCTGTTGGGCGTGGGTGAGTCGTTCGATGACCCGTCCGGCGTCGGTGGCGAGGACCTCAACGATTGAGGTGCGGAACGCGCCGATGGTGTCGAATGGTCGGTTCCAACCGATGGTGAGCACGCCGACGATGGCATCGCTGCCCGCGAGTGGAAGGTAGAGGACAGAGGCGATCCCGGTCGCCGTCACAAGCCGCTTGGAAACGACCGGGGACCGGCGGGCATCGGGCACGAACAACGCCTGACCGCTTCGGATGGTGGCGCCGACACCGGACGGCTCGCCCGTGACGTTGACCGGCATCGGGCCATGCAGCACGTCGCTACTGCGATTGACGTACACGTCAGGTTGGTCCGCGTCGGCAGCGGTGTAGACGAGCACGATGTCAGCGTCGAAGAAGTGCCTGGCCTCGTCAGCCAAGATGTCGACCGCGTCCTGGACGCTGGCGGCCGCGGCCAGTCGGCGTGCGGCGCGCAACAGGCGGGTGACGTCATCGGACGCAGCGCGGTCACGGGTCACGTAGTGGGCGAGGGACTCGGCTACCACTACGGCGACCACCAGCACGATCAGGGTCGTGACCGTCCACGGGCCCTGCCCGACCTGCACGGTCACGATCGACAGTGGGACCACGAGCGCCGACGTGCGGGGCGGCTGGGTCAGCCCGATGTGGAGGTAGGCCAACACGAGCAGGGTGACGTAGTGCGTCTCAGAGCCCGGAACAAGTACCCATGTGGTAGCGAAGAAGGCGTGCCCGGCCAGCGGGAACGCCAACAACGCCCGGTTCGGCCACCGCCGCCACGGGAACCGAGGCAGGACGAACCCAGCCATGATGGCCAGGCCCGCGGTGACCATGGACCAGACCCGATCCGCCTCGTGTGGAAACGTCCACAGGGTTCCGAAACCGATGAGACCGGCGCCCACGTAGAGCAGACCACCGAAACGGGCTCCCCGCTCCCGGCGGTCTCCGTCCCGGTCAGCCCCGCCACCAGCGGGTGCCGACAACACGGCCCACCCTTGCGATGACCTGCTGACGAAACCCACACGTCGTCATCGACACTTCCCCGAGAAGACTTGAGACCGATCGGCCCTGGGGCGTCACCTTCAGTGCCGGCGGGTTCGGGCCGGGCTCTGTTCGGACCACCATGATCGCCCAGTCGCGGCGGCCCGCGGGTCGCCGCGGGACGTGCCCGTGGTCGATCGGGCAGAGGCCGGCCCTGCGGGCAGCGGGTATGGCAACGAGTGAGACGGGTCTGGAGCTCAACCTGCCGGCCGGCTCACCCGGGAACAGCGACGATTCGACCGGGCTCCGCGCCAGCCGCTCAAAGCGTGCGCTCCGGGAAGCCTCCATGTCCAGGGGCCTGCGCTGACCCCAACACGATCGGCCACCGCGCCAGACCAGTTCGATCGCTGTCTGCAGCGCGGCGAGCCGATCGGCGCCAGCCCGCTTCATGACTCGCTGCGACACGGTGTCGGGCAGCATGCCGGCCATGGTCTGCACGTGCTTCGCCACCGGCGACCCGTGGGCTTCCATGCCGACCGCGTCGATCACCGCGTTCGGCCCGCGGCCGCCGGTGTGTAGACGTCGGCCCCCGTGGAGGCGGGCCTTCGCCAGGCGTTCGGGCACGAGATCGACGCCGATGACCGTTGAATACTTGCGGTAACCGGACGAGCGCCACACGGACTCACGGAGCCCGGACTGACTGACCCTGCCATATGCACGCCTCGCGTAGGAGGGCGATCCGAGCCGCCATCGAGCCGATGGGGCGGAGACCGAGAACGACCACGCTTCCACCCGGCGGGATGGCGGCGTACTCGACCGTCTGCCACGCGGTCGGGAGCACATCCGACAGGAGAACGAAGCGGTCGTCGGGCGGGGCCGTGCAGCATTTTCACCGGCCCGTACTGTGCCTGCGGGACCCGGAGAAGCTC
>JANPGL010000442.1:0-8121 GCA_031423915.1 Actinomycetes bacterium
CGGCTGGCTGCTGGCGGAGCGCTCGACCGGGCGCTGACGAAGCCTGGCTCAGATTTGGTGTTCGACCGTCCGGCCGCGGCGGCCCTGGTCAGAGGGGGTCGCCAGCCGTCGGAGACCGGCGTCTCCGAGCCGGGGCGACCCTCCATCCAGCCCAGGGTCCGGCTACGTAGAGACCCTGTGTGACGCCGCCGGTACAGGGCGCGTCGCCTCCCACGATGGGCGAGCACCCTGCCCAGCACACCGAAAGGGACCACCACATGACCGATGTCCAGGCCAGGATCGCAGAGCTCGAGGCCCAGGTCGCCTCGCTGAAGGCGGAGGTGGCGGCCGAGGAGCCGTCCACCAGCCGTCGCGGCTTGCTGAAGAAGGTGGCGCTCGGCGCCGCCGCCGCCGGCGCCGGTGCGGTCGCCATCAGCCGGCCCGCCGCCGCGTCGTCGGGCACGTTCCTCGATGCCGCGACCGTCAGCGACGTGACCTACACGGGCCCGAACCTGACGACCGCCAGCGCGGTGACCGTACGAGACGGCGCCAACGCGGCCCTGCCGCTGTTCCCCGCCGCCGTCGGCGGCTACGGCAGCAGCGCCAAGGTCGCCAACGGTGTCCACGGCTCGACCACCCGTGCCGCCGGCTACGGCGTCGTCGCCGCCAACGCCGGCGCACCGGCCGACGGCTCGACCGTGCCCGCCGCGCTGGCCATCGCCACGCTCGGCGCCCATGCCCGACTCATCGGCCCGCAGGCCACGGCCACGGCGGCCGGCGTGACGAACCCGCCCAAGACCGTCGGACCCACGGCCGGCGACTTCGTCGGCGGCGAGCTGTACATGGACGACGACTTCAACCTGTGGTTCTTCGTGAAGGACGGCACCGACGTGTACCCGGTGAAGCTCGCCGGCCCCGCGTCGGCCGGCTCGTACCACCCGGTCCTGCCCCGGCCGGTGCGCGTGCTCGACACCCGCAATGGCACCGGTGCGGTCCGGGTGCCGTCGGGCGCCAACCCCGACGTCACGCTCGAGACGGCCCTGACCGGCCTGGCCGCGCTGGCCTCGGCCGTGGCGATCAACCTCACGGTCACCGACACCGTCGGCGCAGGCTTCCACACGGCGTACGCCACCGGAACGCCGGCCGCCGACATCCGCAACACCGACGGAAGCGTGGCGTTCTCGAACATCAACTGGGACGGCGCCGGCCAGAACCGCGCCAACCTGGCCATCGTCCCGGTGGGCGTGAAGGGCACGGGCAGCGCCGCCAAGCCCTCGATCACCCTGCTGGCCGGCGGCGGTGGCTCGACCCACCTGATCATCGACGTGGTCGGCTACTACCTCTGACCTGCACCCGGGGCCCCGGTCGGCCAACGCCGGCCGGGGCTCCGCCGCGCCCGGGCTACGGGCGCCGACTCGGCGCGTACCCCACGGGTAGCCTCGGCACCGATGGCCACGCTGATGCTCCTCGACGGGAACTCCCTCACGTACCGGGCGTTCTTCGCCCTCCCCACCGACATGGCGACCGCGTCGGGCCAGGTCACGAACGCCGTGTACGGGTTCACCTCGATGCTCATCAACCTGCTGAAGGACCATCGGCCCGACGGGGTGGTGGTGGCGTTCGATCGGCCGGAGCCGACGTTCCGCCACGAGGCGCTGCCGAGCTACAAGGCCCAGCGTGACGAAGCGCCCGACATCCTGCGCCAGCAGATGGGCCTGGTGCGCGAGGTGATCACCGCCCTCGGCATCATCCACGTCGAGCTGGCCGGGTGGGAGGCCGACGACATCATCGCCACGCTCACGACGCGCGCCGTCGAGCGGGGGGACGACGTCCTCATCGTCACCGGTGACCGCGACAGCTACCAGCTCGTGCGCGACCCCCACGTGCGCGTGCTCTACAACCGGCGCGGGGTGAGCGACTACGCGCTCTACGACGAGGCGGGCATCCTCGACAAGACGGGTGTGTCGCCGTCCCTGTACCCGCAGTACGCCGCGCTGCGCGGCGACACGAGCGACAACCTGCCCGGTGTACCTGGGGTCGGCGAGAAGACCGCGGCGAAGCTGATCACGACGTACGGCGGGCTCGACGGCATCTTCGCCAACGTCGACGCGCAGACGCCGAAGCTGAAGGCGTCGCTCATCGAGCACGAGGAGCGCGCCCGCAAGAACTTCGAGCTGATGCTGCTGCGTCACGACGCGCCCGTCGAGGTCGACCTCGACGCGACCGCGGTGAACCCCGACCAGGCGGAGGTGAAGCGCCTGTTCGAGTTCCTCGAGTTCCGCTCGCTGTTCGACCGGTTGCGCGACGCCCTGGCCGCCGGTCCGGGTGTCGGGGCCGAGGCGGCGACGGCGATGTCGTCGGGCCGATCGCTCGAGGCCGAGATGACCGTGTGCACCACTCCGGCCGAGGCCGTCGCGGCTGTGCGCACGCCCCCGTCGCTCCACCTCGGCGTGGCGTGGGCCGGCATGCCGGGCCGTAGCGCGCCGCTCGGGATCGCCGTGGTGACGGCGGCGGACTCGGCCGACGTGGCGTGGATCCCTGCGGACCTGCTCGACGATCCCGACGTGCTCGGCGCCCTGGTCGACGGCCGCCCGGTCTACGCGCACAACGCCAAGGAGCTGATGCGCTGGACGTTGGCGCGCGGCGTGGACCTGTCGTCGCTCGTGCTCGACACCGCCATCGCCGCCTACCTCATCGATCCGGCCGAGACGCAGTACGCGCTCGGCGAGCTCCTCGTCCGCTACACGGGCGACACGCTCCCCGAGGGCGGGGCGCCGAGCGGTCAGCTCGACTTCTCGGAGCAGCCCACCGACGACGGCCTGCGGGCCTGTCGCCACGCGCTCGCCGTGTCGGCGTTGGCGCCGGTGCTGCTGAAGGCGCTCGACGCGCAGGGCATGGGTGCCCTCTACGCCGAGATCGAGAACCCCCTCGTGCGCGTCCTGGCCCGTATGGAGAACGTCGGTGTGGGGGTGAACGAAGCCGAGCTGCGCATGCTCAACGACCGGTTCACCGCCGAGTGCGCCCGGCTGCAGACCGAGGTGCAGCGCGTCGCCGGACGCGAGTTCAACCTGAACTCGCCCATCCAGCTGCGCGAGATCCTGTTCAACGAGCGCAACCTCACGCCGGTCAAGAAGACCAAGACGGGTCCGTCGACCGACGCCCAGTCGCTCGAGCGGCTGCGCGACCAGTGGCCCGAGTTCCTCGACCCGCTGCTCGAGTACCGCGAGGTCGAGAAGCTGCGTGCCACCTACGGCGAGGGGCTGCTCGCCGAGGTGGCGCCCGATGGTCGCATCCACGCCACGTTCAACCAGACGGTGGCCCGCACGGGTCGGCTGTCGTCCGACCAGCCCAACCTGCACAACATCCCGGTGCGCAGCGACATCGGACGCCAGTTCCGCAAAGCGTTCGTGGCCGCGCCCGGCCACCAACTGCTCATCGCCGACTACAACCAGATCGAGCTGCGCTGCATCGCCCACCTGGCGGAGGACCCGGGGCTCGTCGAGTCGTTCACCTCTCGACGCGACATCCACACCGAGACGGCGTCGCGCGTGTTCTCGGTCGAACCGGGTTCGGTCACCGTCGACCAGCGCTCGAAGGCCAAGATGGTGTCGTACGGCCTGGCCTACGGCATGGAGGCGTACGGCCTCGGCCAACGGCTCAACATCGCCACCGAAGACGCCGCGCTCATCCTCGACGCGTACTTCAAGGCGTTCCCGAGCGTGAAGGCGTACATGGACGGCACCGTGCGAGAGGCCCGCATGCGCGGCTACACCGAGACCCTCTTCGGTCGGCGGCGACCGATCCCCGACCTGCAGAACCCGAACTACCGCATGCGCCAGGCCGCCGAGCGCCAGGCCATGAACGCCGGCATCCAGGGGCTGGCGGCCGACATCTTCAAGGTGGCGCTCGTGCGGCTCGACGAGGCGCTCGAGGCGGGCGGCTACGCCAGCCGCATCGTCCTCCAGGTCCACGACGAGGTCCTGGTCGAGGTACCCGACGACGAACGCGACGCCATCGAGACGCTGACGGTCGACGTGATGCGAGCGGCGGCCCAGCTGCGGGTGCCGCTCGAGGTCAACCTCACGTTCGGTACCACCTGGGCCGCGGCGAAGGGCTGAGGGGCCACCGATGCGCGCCGCCGTCATCGATCCCTCGGCCGGCTCACTGACGCTGACCGACCTGCCCGACCCCGCGCCGCGCGCTGGTCAGCTGCTCGTGCGCGTGCGGGCGGCCGGGTTGAACCGGGCCGATCTCGCCGCCCGCGCCGGCACCTACGTGGTGGGCGCGACGACGCGCCCGCCGCGTCCGTCGACCGCCGGCGCCGAGCTGGCCGGCGAGGTGCTGGCGGTCGGCGACGGCGTCACCGGCTGGGCGGTCGGGGACCGCGTGATGGCGCAGGGTCCCGGTTACGCCGAGCTCGCCGTCGTCGATGCCCGCCTGGCCATGCCGGCGCCGCTGGCGTTGTCGTGGGAGGAGGCGGGCTCTCTGCCGGTGGCGCTGCTCACGATGCACGACGCACTCGTCACCAACGGGCGGTGGGCGCCGGGTGAGTCGGTGCTCGTGCATGCCGTCACCTCCGGCGTGGGGGTGATCGGCGCGCAGCTGGCGCTCCACCTCGGAGCGCCGCTGGTGCTGGGCACCTCGCGCACGTCGGCGAAGCGGGAACGGCTGGCGGCCCTGCTCGGTGACGAGCGCGTCGTGCTCTGTGCTCCCGACGAGGTGGTGGCGCTGGCCACCTCGCGCACCGACGGTCGAGGCATCGACGTGACGATCGACAACGTGGGCGCCGCGGTCATCGCCGACACGGTGACGGCGGCGGCGATCCTCGGACGCATCGTGCAGGTGGGTCGCCTCGGCGGCAAGCACGGCACGTTCGACCTCGACGAGCTGGCCCGCAAGCGCGTCTCGCTGATCGGCGTCACGTTCCGCACGCGCACCCCCGAGGAGCGGTTCGAGGTCGTACGGGCGGCCTGGGCCCATGTGGGCGACGCCGTCGTCGCGGGCGTGCTGAGGCCGCCGATCCACGCCACCTACCCGCTCGACGAGGCCGAGGCGGCGCAGGAGGCGCTGGCGCGCGACGAGCACCTGGGCAAGCTGGTGCTGGTGCCCTGAGCGCGATGGCGCCGGGTCAGCTGCGCCAACGCACGGGGAGCGCGGACACCGCGCCCACGTGGAGGTCGGTCTGGCGCGTCGGCTCGCCGGCCAGCTCGAGATGACGAAGGTGCGGGGCGAGCGCCCGGAAGACGGCCCGCAGCTCGAGACGGGCGAGGTTGGCGCCGAGGCAGAAGTGCGGGCCGTGGCCGAACGCCAGGTGCTGGTTCGGCGCGCGTGAGATGTCGAACCGGTACGGCTCGGGGAACTGGCGCTCGTCGCGGTTGGCCGATGGGTAGAACAGGACCACCGTGTCCCCGGCCGCCAGCGGCGTGCCGGCGAGCTCGACGTCGTGGGCGACGGTGCGGGCGAACTGGATGACGGGCGAGGTCCAGCGCATCACCTCCTCGACCGCACCGTCGAGGAGCCCGTCGGGGTCGGCCGCTAGGCGCTCTGCCTCGTCCGGGTGTTGCAGGAAGGCGGTCACACCCCCGGTCGTGGCGTTGCGCGTGGTCTCGTTGCCCGCGGCGATGAGCAACGTGAAGTAGCCGTCGAGCTCCTGGTCGGTGAGGGGCCGGTCGTCGACGGTGGCGTGGACCAGGAGCGTGGCGAGGTCGTCGCCCTCGGGCCCACGGGTGCGGCGGTCGGCGATCAGCCCGGCCCGCCACTCGTGGTACTCGCGGCCGAGACGCCGCCGGATGTCCTGTACCGACTCATCCGACCGGGCGTGCACGGCGGCGACCGTCGGGAACAAGAGCAGGTCGGTCCACGCGAGGATGCGCTGCCAGTCGCTGCGGGGCACGCCCATGAGCCCGCAGATGGTGGCGAGCGGGGTCGCCACCGACAGGTTGGCCACCAGGTCGACCGGCTCGCCGTCGGCGGCGCGGGCGAGCGCCACGAAGTCGGCCACGAAGCCGTGGGCCACCTCGGATACGTCGGCCTCGAGGCGTCGCATGGCGCTCGGCGTGAACGTGCGCATCGTGAGCATGCGCAGGTCGAGGTGGTCGGCGCCGTCGAGGTACACCATGTCGAGCGGCGCATCGGCGTTCCAGCCGTGACGCTCGGCCTGGCGCTGTTTGAAGCGCTCGAGGGCACCGAGCGCGTCGAGGGAGGCGATGCGCAGGATCGGACCGCCGTTCACGAAGGTCTGGCGCTGGGAGTGCACCGCACGGATGTCGTCGTACCGCGTCACGGCCCAGAAGGGCGGGAAGCCCGGCGCCTCGACGCGCTGCACCGGCGCCTCGGCTCGCAGACGGTCCCATGTCTCCCACGGGTAGCCGCGTGCGACGTAGCGCGCCGCGTCGACGATGTCGAGGTCGCCGAGATCGGCGACGTGCGTGGTCGTCATGGTCGAACCCCCCGACGCTGCGAACCAGACCACGCTACCGCGCTCAGCCGCGCCGCACGGACTGGCCCCCGTCGACGGGCAGCAGCACACCGGTGACGAAGCGCGCCTCGTCGCTGGCCAGGAAGAGCGCGGCGTTGGCGACGTCCCACGCGCTGCCCATGTGCCGGCCGAGCGGCACCGCCTTGTGTCGCTCCTCGCGCAAGACGTCCGTCGACACGCCCCGGGCGGCCGAGATGCCCTGGATCGCCATGGGCGTGTCCATGAGCCCGGGGAGGATGGCGTTGACGCGGATGCCGTGACGGGCGCCGCCCATGGCCAGGTGCTGGGTGAGGGTGTTCACGCCGGCCTTCGAGATCTGGTACGCCGCGGTGTTCGTCGAACAGATCGAAGCGATCGACGAGATGTTCACGATCGCTCCGCCGCCCTGCTCCCGCAACGTCGGGATCACCGCCTTGCAGGTGCGCCACATGGCCTTGAGGTTGACGTCGAAGATGCGGTCCCAGCTCTCCTCGTCGACGCGGGTGGCGGGCGCGTCGCCGCCCCCGATGCCCACGTTGTTGTGGAGGATGTGCAACGCACCGAACGCCTCGAGCGCGGCCGGCGCCAGCGATGCGCACGCCTCGGCGTCGGTGATGTCGGCGGCGTGGGCCACGGCGGTGCCGCCCTCGGCGACGATCATGGCCACGGTCTCGGCCGCCGAGTCGAGCCGCTGATCGACCACCAGCACCCGAGCGCCCTCCTGAGCGAAGCGGATGGCGGTGGCGCGACCGTTCCCGATCGTCTCGCCAGGTGTCTGGCCGCCGCCGACGACGATGGCCACCTTGCCTTGCAGTCGATCCCCCATGACCCGACCGTAACCCGGCGCGGGCCGACGGCCGCGCGGGACCTCCGGCCCTTGCGGGTTGCTGGTCGCTCGGCGGAACGTGAGGTCGAGATCGACATCGCCGTCACGGTCGGGTCCGGCGAACGGGCGTCGTCGAGCGGGAGGTGCACCATGCACGCACGAGTCGCTCCGATGGTGGCGGCAGTCGCCCTCGGGATCACGCTGACCGGCGCGGTGCCGGCCACCGCCGGCGATGGCAACACGACGTTCCACGGACGTTGGAGCGGGGTCACCGACGTGTGCCTGGGCGCCCCGCTGACGGATCGTCCGACGCGGGCGTGGGGTACCTGGAGCCTGCGCGTCGGACGCGACGGCAGCGCCACGTTCGTCGACGACTTCCGGACCGCGGATGGTGCCGCGCCGACGGCGACCGTGGCGATGCGGGTCCTCACCCGCCGACCTCTGACGCTCACGGGCCGGTTCGGCGAGGCGACCACCCTCACGGCGACCGTGCACGCGGACGACGTCGTCGTCGTGGCCTCCACGCCGTGGCGGTGCGACGACGGCACGGATCCCGAGCTGGTGCCGACGTTCGTCGGTGTCTTCACCGGCACCGTGCACTGAGCGTGCCCGCGTGCCAACCTGACAGCGTGGGGGACATCCGTGGGCTCGAACGCATCCTGGCGCCGCTGACGATCAACGGGGTCGAGCTACGGAACCGAGTGGTGCGCACGGCGCACGGCACGAACATCGGCAACGGACGCGTCGACGAGCACCTCGTGGCGTACCACGAGGCCCGCGCCCGCGGCGGCGTGGGGCTCAGCGTGCTGGAGGCGGCCTCCGTCCACCCGACCGACACCGGCACGCTCCGCCTGCACGA
>JANPGL010000443.1:0-9828 GCA_031423915.1 Actinomycetes bacterium
GCGCGCCATGCGGGCGATGTACCCGAAGAGCACGATCACGAGGGTGGTGGCCGGCAGGAGGAAGTGCTTCAGCTGGGTGAGCACCGACGCCCCGTCGGGAGGATTCGCCGAAGCCGGTAGGAGCTTCCAGTGGATCGAGAACACGTAGATGAGCAGGATGCCCGAGACGAACTCGGGGATGGCGATGCCGGACAGTCCGGCCACGCTGATGAACCGATCGATGAATCGGCCCCGACGCAGACCGGCCAGCACGCCGCCGGCGATGGACAGGGGCACCACGATGACGAACGCGAACGTGGCGAGCTTGCCGGACTTGAACAGCGCCGTCCGAACGATGGCGGTCACGGGGCGCTTCTTCGAGTACGACTGCCCCAGGTCGCCGACGGCGGCGTCACCGACCCAGCGCACGTAGCGGGTCGGGAGCGGCTTGTCGGTGCCGAGCTCCTTGTCGATCAGGTCGACGGACTCCTGCGGAGCGAACGGCCCGGCGATGCGTCGCCCCGCCGACGACGGCGTGAGCGACATCAGCACCGTGATGAGGATGCTGAGCAAGACGAGGGTCACCAGCGCCGCTACGGCACGACGGAGCACGTAGCGGCGCATGGTGGTCAGTCTCGCGCGTCGGTGACGGGGCTCAGGCCGACGTCGCCTTGGCCAGCTTGATGTGGCCCATGCCGGTGATGTCCACGCCGGTCACGCCCTTCTTCGTCCACGACACCGCCTTGAAGAACGCCGACTGGATGATCGGCGTGTCCTCGAGGCACAGCTCCTGGATCTGCTTGGCCAGACCCTTCTGCGACTGCAGGTCGGTGGCGGCGATGTACGACGTGATCAGCTTGTCCATGGCCGGGTTGCTGTAGTGCGCCGCCTGCCAGGGACCGTCGGACTTGAGCGTGGCCGACAGGTACACGTTGGGCACGCCACGGTGGCCGTAGTCGGTGATGCCCATGTCCGAGTTCAGCCAGTCGTTGTCGTAGTAGTTGTCGGTGATCGACAGGTCGAGCGTGATGCCCGCTTCCTTCGCCGCGTTCTGGATGATGACGCCGTAGTCGGGGATCTCGTTGAGCTTGATGCCCGTGAGCGTGACCTTGAAGCCCTTGTCCTGACCGGTGGCGGCGAGCAGCTGCTTGGCCTTGGCCACATCCTTGGCCCGCTGCGCCACCGTCTTGTCGGTCGACGGGAACGCCGGGGCGAACGGGCTGTCGTTGCCGAGATCGGCCTGGCCGAGGAGCAGGCCCGAGATGATGGCCGGGCGGTCGAGCAGGAGCGCCATGGCCTGGCGGGTGCGCTTGTCGGCGAACGGGCCCTTGTCCGAGCGCATGTGGACCTGGCGGTGGCCGGCGCCGCTCACGGAGACGGGCAGGAAGCCGGCCGACTGCAGCGCCGAGGCGCCGTTGGTCGAGATGCCGTGCGCTACGTCGACCGTGCCGGCCTGCAGCGCCGAGGCGAGGGCGGCGTCGTCCTTGTAGAACGTGATCTCGAGCTTGTCGAGCAGCGTCTTGGCGCCCCAGTAGTCGGTGTTGCGGACGAGCGAGAGGCTCACGTCAGGGGTGTACTTGTCGAGCTTCCACGGCCCGGTGCCGTCCATGGTCTTCTCGAAGTCCCCCGCGTACGAGGCCGGGAGGATGATGGCGTTGTAGTTGTCGGCCGACACCAGGTACGGGAAGTTGCCGTTCGGCGCGTCGGCCTTGAACTTGACCGTGTAGTCGTCGACGGCGGTGGTGGCGCCCTTCGACAGCACACCCTTGAACGCCGACAGCGCGTTCGACTTGTTGGCCGGGTCGGTGAGGCGCTCGAACGTGGCCACCACGTCGGCCGCCTTCATCTCGGCGCCGCTGTGGAACTTCACGCCCTTGCGCAGCGTGAACGTCCACTCGGTGGCATCGGCGTTCGGTGTCCACTTCTCGGCCAGCACCGGTGTGAGCGAGAGGTCGGGCTCGGAGAAGCAGAGGTACTCGCCGACCTGGCTGAGCAGCTGCAGACGGCCGAGGTTGTTGGTCGCCACCGGGTCGATGGGACCGTTCGGCGGCGTCATGCCGACCTTCAGCGTGCCGCCCGACTTGCCGGCAGTGGTGGCCGCCGCGCCCTTGACGGTGGTGCCGGCGCCGCCGGCGGTCGTGGCGCTCGACTTCGTCGAGCTGCTGCCGCACGCGGCGACGAACGCCGCCATCGACGGCGCCAGGCCGACGAGCGCGGCGCGACGCAGGAACGAGCGACGGTCGATGTTGCCGACGAAGTACTCGTCGATGACGTGGTTCTCGAGCTCGGAGCTGCCGGACCGAACGGTGTCGAGCCGACGTCGAATGCCTCGCTGCATGTATCCCCCTGAGGATCGTCGCCCGTGGGCGGCGGTGGACGCCTGGCGGTCGGCGTCGGACGCAGAATAGACGAAACGATCGTGCCAGCGGCAAGGTTCATGCCGGAATGTCGCCGGCTCGTCACGAACCGGCGACTGGCTCCCCGGGAAAGAGATAGGTCACGTCGGCGAAGGAATCGATGCCGAACGCATACAGCAACCGGAGGGTCGTGGTGCCGGTGTTGACCAGGCGATGCTCGGCGAGGCCCGGGATGAACACGGCGGAACCGGCGCGAACGGGGGTGGGCGCGCCGTCGATCTCCATGACGCCCTCGCCGGCCAGCAGGTAGTAGACCTCGGGCGGTGCGTGCCGATGCGCGGGGCCGGGGTCGGGCTCGCCGGGCGGCAGTTCGGCGATGCCCACCGTCATGCCCGACGTGGCCGTGCGGTCACCGCTGAAGAGCGTCCGCCAGACGACCGACCCGCGCGACGGATCGTCCCACCGCTCCACGGGTAGGTCGTCCTCGTGCAGGACGAGGGGCTCATCCATGGGTGGCTCCTTCGCGTGCGGCGTCGATGCGGTGCTCGAGATCGACGAGGAACACCTCGAGTGCCTCGCCGAGTCGTGTCCGGTCACCGCTCGCCATGAGGTCGATGACGAGACCGGTGAACGTCGCCTTCACGATCGACGCCTGCACCATGGCCTCTGGCCGGGGCAGCCCGGCCGCCACCAGGCGGGACTCGATCTCGGTGCGCCACACGCCGACCTGTTGGGCGCGCACCTCGGTGGGCAGACCGGTCACGGTGGCATCGAGTGCGGCGGCCTCGAGCCCGAGGCGGACGAGCGCCAGGTTCGCCGCATCGGCCGAGAGCCAGCGCCACCACCGGCGCAGCAGGTCGGGTTGCGACAGGGTGGGCTCGTCCGCCAGCCAACCCGACCGCACCTCTTCCTGGATGGCCACGGCGCGGTCGAGGGCGGCGGCGATCATCTCGTCCTTGGGGCCGAAGTGATGGACGAGCCGGTGCGGGCTCATGCCCAGCGTCTGCGCCATCGGGCGCAGCGAGAGCAGGCCGAGGCCGTGGTCGGCCAGGTAGCGCACGACCTGATCGAGCAGGGTCCGCTTGAGCACCGGATCGGGGGACCTCGCCACGGCCGCAGAACCTAGCCGCCATCTCCCGTCGGCCACGGGCTCCACCCGCGAACGCGTGCGTCCGCCCGCGGCTCAGCGCCCCGCTTCCACCAGTGCCCGTGCGTCGGCCAGCGTCGGATAGCGCGGGGCGTTGTCGGTGACCGAGTCGGCCAGGCAGTCCTCGGCGATCTGCTGGGCCTGTACGTCGTCGTCGAGGCCGAAGTCGCCGAGCCGCCGGGCCGTACCCACCTCGTCCGACAGGGCCTCTACGGCGGCGATGGCCGCGGCGGCGTTGTCGTCGTCCGACGCGCCTACCCGGCCGACGCCGAGGGCCAGGGCGAGGCGGGCGTAGGCCGAGGTTCGCACCGCCAGGTTGAACCGCATGACATGTGGGAGCACCACCGCCAGCCCGGCGCCGTGGGCCACGCCGAGGCGGGTCGACAATGCGTGGCCGATGCCGTGGGCGGCGCCCTGGCCAGTGCCCGTTCCCATCGCCACGCCGGCCAGGTGAGCGGCGAGCAGCAGCTGGCTGCGCGCCTCCAGGTCGGTGCCGTCGGCGACGGCACGCGGCAGCCACGTGCGCACCATGTGGGCGACCTGGAGCGCCAGGCCGTCTGCGTACTCGTTGCGGTTGCGGCTGCTCATCGCCTCCACCGCGTGGGTCAGCGCGTCCATGCCCGTGTTGGCCGTCGCCACCTTGGGCACGCCGACGGTGAGCGCCGGGTCGAGCAGCGCGAGGCGCGGCATGGCCGAACCGTTGCCCACGTACAGCTTGTTGCCGAGCTCGTGATCGGTGATCACGCCGAACGCGTTCGTCTCGGCGCCGGTGCCGGCGGTGGTGGGCACGGCCACCAGGGGGAGTGCCGGGTGCTCGAGCGGGTTGCGGTAGTCGAGCGAACGCACGGGACCGGGATTGGTGGCCAGCAGCGCCACGCCCTTGGCCGCATCCATCGCCGAGCCCCCGCCGAGGCCGATCACGACCGTGTCTCGCGCACCGCCCACGAGGGCGGCGCCGCCGTCGATGTCGTCCAACGTGGGGTTGGCGTGCACCGCGGCGAACACCTCGGTGGGCAGGCCCGCCGCCTCGAGCACGGCGCGCACCGTGTCGGCCACCCCGGCGCCGGCCACACCGGGGTCGGTGATCACGACGGCGCGCGCGCCCAGAGCCCGGATGCGGTCGCCCAACTGGCCGACGGTGCCCACACCGAACAGCAGGGCGGGCAGGGGGGCGATGTCGAGCGTGCGCTCGCAGAGGTTCACTCGGTCTCCTCGGAACGGTGTCGGAAGGGGAGGGGTTGACTACCCGACGCGGTAGCGCTCGAGCGCGTCGAAGTCGGGCACCACGCCGAGGCCGGGGCCGGCCGGCGGGGCGATCGTGCCGTCGGGCGCGATCTCGACGGTGGTGGGCAGGAGCCAGTCACGCCGGTCGGTTCCCCACGCAGGCGGATCGAACGGCACCTCGACGAACGGGCAGGTCGACCAGGCCAGGGCGGCGTGCAGGTTGCACACCAGCCCGTAGCCGTTCGACCACGTGTGCGGCGACCACATGCGACCCATCAGGTCGGCGAAGCCGGCGATGCGGCGGCAGCCCGTGATGCCACCCGTGAGCACGACGTCCGGCTGGATCACGTCGACACCCCCGCGCAGCACGAGATCGCGGGCTTCGTGGAGCTGGCGCACCATCTCGCCGGCTGCGAGGCGGAGCGACGTGCGGCGCCGCAGGGCGGCGTACCCGTCGACGTCGGCGGTGTGCAGCGGTTCCTCGAGCCAGTAGACGCCGAGCGGTTCGAGCGCCTTGGCCACCTGCGCCGCGGTCGCCACGTCCCACCGGGCGCTGGTGTCCCCGGCCATGCGCCAGCCCTGGTTGGCGTCGACCATCAGCTCGACGTCGTACCCGACCACGTCTCGAACGTGCTCGACGACGGCGACGTCGCGCCGCCAGTCGGCGTCGTGGAAGCGGATCTTCGCGGCACGGATGCCGGCGTCCCGTAGCGCCTTGATGCGGGTGGCCCGCTCGGCCGCGTCGACGCGCTCGGCGTTGGACGCGTAGGCCAGCAGGCGTTCGTTGCGGCCCCCGAGGAGCTTCCAGCATGGCTGGTCGAGCGCCCGGCCGACCAGGTCCCACACGGCGGCGTCGAGCGTCCACGGGCGACCCCCGTGGAAGTCGACCGTCTCGCACACCTCGCGCACGACCTCGGTGCGGAGGGGATCGAGGCCGATCACGAAACGGGCCAGTTCGGCGGCGTCGGGCAGGTGATCGCCCGAGGCGTGGCCCGACACGCCCTCGTCGGTGTGCACGCTGACGACGGTGGCCTGCTGCTCGACCCGCGGCACCGGGTCCCACGCTGCCCGCAGCGGGGGGTCGAGGGGGAAGCGGTACCGTCGGACGTCGATGGACGTGATGCGCATGCTCACCGTTCCTGGATCACTCGAGCCAAGATAGCGCGCCGCCCGGTTCGTGGAGATTTCGGGGAGCCGCGGTCAAGAGTCGGTGACGTCGAGCCGATGTGGTGGAGGAAGGCGGTCAGGCCGCCGACAGAGAGGACGGCGAACCATGGCAGGCGGACGGTGGCGATGAGGGTCTTGGTGGTAGAGGACTCGGAGGAGTACGCGCAGCTGGTCGTCGGTGCGCTCCGCACCGAGGGGTTCGCCGTGGACCACGCGGCCGACGGCGTCACCGCCCTCGAGCTGGCCCGGGCCAACGAGCCCGAGATCGTCATCCTCGACCTCGTCCTGCCCGGGATCGGGGGCATCGAGGTCTGCCGCGAGCTCCGCACGTTCTCCAAGGCCCACCTCGTGATGCTCACGTCGAAGAACGACGAGTTCGACAAGGTCGTCGGCCTCTCCGTCGGCGCCGACGACTACGTCACCAAGCCGTTCTCGATGCGCGAGCTCGTCGCCCGCGTCCGGTCCGCGTCGCGCCGGATCAGCGACGGCCCGCCCGCGGCCAACGCACTGCGCCGCTTCGGGGTGGTCGAGCTCGACACCGACGCCCGCTCCGCGAAGGTGCGTGGCGACACCGTCGACCTCACGCGCATCGAGTTCGACCTGCTGGAAGCGCTGCTGAGCCGACCGCGCATGGTGTGGTCGCGCGCCGCGTTGATCGAACGCGTGTGGGGGAGCGAGGGACCGCAGTCCGAGCTCGTCGTCGACACCCACGTGAAGAACCTGCGGCGCAAGATCGACCTGCCCGACGAGTCGAGCATCGTGCTGACGGTGCGTGGCGTCGGGTACCGGCTCGCCGCCTGAAGCCGGCCACGGCCGACAGTGCGTCGACCAGTCCTTCAGCGGGGCAGCGACAGCCGGAACGATTCGCCGACGGGCTGCTCCACGCGATCGAGCCGCCCGCCGAGGGCCGCGGCGATGCGCGCCGCTGCGGCCAGGCCGAGCCCGAGGCCGGCCCCGAGCGCGTCGCGCTCGCCGGAGAACGGCTCGAACAGGTGGTCCGTGAGCGCGACCGGGAGTCCCGGGCCCTCGTCGCCCACCGTCACGACCACCTGGTCGTCGGCGACGTCGACGGCCAGGCGCACGATCCCACCGATGGTGTAGCGCACCGCGTTGTGCAGCAGTTCGTCGAGTGCGTGACGCAGACGAAGCACGTCGGTGTCGACGACGAGACCCACCCCGTCGCGCACGTCGGCGACGAGGAGCGAGCGCTGCTGCATGGCTCGTGGCCGCCAGTGCTCCACGACCTCGCCGAGCGCCGTCCCCAGGTCCGTGGGCCCGATGGCGAGCGACAGCCCGTGGCTGTCGGATTCGGCCACGACCAGCAGGTTGCGGAACAGCCGCTCGATGGTGGTGAGCGCGCCACGGGCGCGATCGAGCTGCTCGATCGCCCACGGGTCATGCGTGGCCGTGACGGCCAGCTCGATGGACCCGCACGCCTGGTGCACGGGCGTGAACGCCTGGTGCGAGATGGCGGCGAGCAGGCGCGTCTTGGCCAAGCTCGCCTCGTGCACCTCACGGTTGGCGTCGGCGAGCTCTGCCGTGCGCTGGGCGACGCGGGCGTCGAGCTCGGCGTTCAGGTCCAACAGCCGCCGCGTGCCGGCCTCGGCGATGCGTTCGGCCTCCTCGCGGGCGGTGCGCTCGCGCGCCACACGGCGCTCGAGCCGCCGCACCGTGTCCCGCAGCCGGCTCAGCTCGTCGCCCCCGGGGTCCTCGGACGCCGCGGTCACCGTGGCACCGGATGCGCCACGTCGAGGCCGATGAGGCACGCGCTCGCCCCGGAGCGCATGCAGGCGCCGTGGGTCACCGTGACGGCCTGACCGTAGTAGTCGCCGGCGCCGAGCAGCAGGCCTTCGACGAGGCGGCACAACCGGCGGTGCGAGCGGTACTCGAGATCGATCCCGTGGTCGCGGCGCACGGAACGGAAGGTGGGTGGCGTGGCGTCCGGATAGAGCTTGCGGACCTCGGGATGGATGACGTCGTCGAGATCGGCCGCCAGTCCGAGCACGTCGCGGTACTGGCTCACGAGCTCGGGATGGTGGGCCACGAGATGACGGAAGCCCTGGCGGCCCGCGATCACCAGCACGGCGTCGGCCGACAGCTCGAAGCGCGCCGCGGTGGCCACCACCAGGACCGACAGCTCACCGTCGGGGTAGTCGCCGAGCGACGTGTACGCGCCCACGACACCGGATGCCTCGAGGACGTCGTCCCAGGCGTCGGCCCCGTCGAGCTCGGTGATGACGGCCTCGACCACGTTGAACAGGACGCCCTTCACGGCGCCGCCGCCTCGAGGTCGGCCAGCGCGGCGATCAGCCGGGAACGGAGGCGGCCGTAGTCGGCCTCGAGTCGCTCCCGCAACGCCGCGACGTCGGTGCCGGTCAGGCCGGCGCGCTCGGCGTCGGCACAGAGCTCGGCCACGTCGGTGCCGCCCACGAGCAGGCTGGTGGAGGCGAGCGTGTGTGCCTGGCGGACGAACGAGGGGTTGTCCCCGCACTCGGCGGCGTCGTACAGCGCGGCGACGCGACGTTCGCTCTCGCGCAGGAACGAACGGGCGACGCCGACGGCCGCCACCAGGCCCGCTTCGCGCACGAGCTCGTCGAGCGGTCCGTCGCCGGCAGCCGACCGCGGCCGAGCGGGCGCCGGCGGGGTGACGCGCCCGGGCGCCACCCACTCGCGCACGGCGTCGGCCAGACCGGTGAGGCCGATCGGCTTGGTGAGGAACCCGTCCATGCCGGCCAGGGTGCACGCCGACCGGTCGGCGGCCATGGCCGCGGCGGTGAGGGCGACGACGGGCGTGCGCCAGCCGGCGGCGCGTATCCATCGGGTGGCCTCGAGCCCGTCGACGTCGGGCATGTTCACGTCCATCAGCACGATGTCGATCGAGTCGTCGAGCCGGGCCAGCGCGCCGCGAGCATCCGAGGCCAGCACCGGCTCGTGGCCGATCGAGCGCAGCTGCTGCTCGACGAGCTCGAGGTTCGTGAAGCTGTCGTCGACCACCAGGACGCGGGCCGTGAACGCACGGTCCTCGCCGGCGGCGGCACCCGCCCCGGCCTCCTCGACCCGGTGGTCCACCAGCGGCAGCGTGAACCAGAACGTCGACCCCACGCCGGGCTCGCTGTCGACGCCGACGTCGCCCCCGAGGAGCTCCACGAGCTGCTTCACGATGGCCAGCCCGAGCCCCGTGGTCTCGTCCGACCGGGCGAGGCGGGTGCCGGCCTTGCGGAACGGATCGAAGAGCGTGTCGAGGTACGACGATTCGATGCCGGGACCGGTGTCGGACACCTCCAGGCGGACCTGCTCGCCCTCGAGCGTGACGATCACGTCGACCGAACCGGCCGGGGTGTACTTCACCGCGTTGCCGACCAGGTTCGTCAGGACCTCGCGCACGCGGCGGTCGTCGGTGACGACCACGGCGGGCACGTCGTCGGCCACGGCGGCACGCAGCAGGAGGCCGGCCGTGTCGTGGGCCATGCGCACGGACTGGATGGTCTCGGTGACCGCGACGCGCAGATCCGTGGGTGCCGGGTGCAGGTCGAGGTGGCCCGACTCGATGGCCGACAGATCGAGGAGGTCGTCGATCAGGTGCTGCAGGGACGACGCCTGCTTGTGGATCAGCTCGGCCAGCTGCTGCGCGGCCTGCCCGGCCACGAGGCGCTCGAGCAGCTCCGTGTAGCCGATCAGGGCGTGCAGCGGGGTGCGCAGGTCGTGGCTGACCCGGGCCACGAACGAGCTCTTCGTGGCCGACGCCCGCTCGGCGGTGTCGCGGGCCCGGGCCAGCTCGGCGCTGGCGGCGCGCGCCGCCGTCACGTCGATGATCACGCCGAGGATGGCCAGCGGATCCTCGGGTGTCGCGTCCGACGTCCCCGCCCGGTCGTTGGCGGTGCGCAGCGCGCGTGCGTGCAGCTCGGCGGTGAAGACGGTGCCGTCGGGGAAGGTGGCTTCCACCTGGATCTCGGT
>JANPGL010000444.1:0-3115 GCA_031423915.1 Actinomycetes bacterium
ATCCAGTGGGCGGCGTGCAAGTGGGGCATCGACGAGGACGTGGTGCGGGCCCAGGTGGCCAAGGAGTCGTGGTGGCACATGAGCACGGTCGGCGACAACGGCGAGTCGTTCGGCCTCGGTCAGGTGCGGGTCCCCTATCACCCGACCGCCTTCGTGGACGACAACGCCAAGCGCTCGTCGGCGTACAACCTCGACTACACCTACGCCGTCTGGCGGTCGTGCTTCGAAGGTGAGCTCACGTGGCTGAACACCGTCGAGCGCGGCGGGACCTATGCGGCCGGCGACATGTGGGGTTGCACCGGGGTGTGGTTCGCCGGACGGTGGCTCACGGGGCCGGCCAACACCTACATCGGCGATCTTCAGAGCTACCTGGCCCAGAAGATCTGGACCTCGCCGGGCTTCCTGGCCGGCTGAGGTCGGGCGCTCAGCCCCCGACGTAGAGGCGGCCGAGGTGCTCGGCCACGCTCCCCGCGGAGAAGCTCGTCTCCACCCGGACGCGTGCGGCCTTGCCCATCGCCTCCCGTCGGTCCGGGTCGTCGAGGATGGCGCTCACGTCCTCGGCGATCGAGGCCGGGTCGTTCGGACGGGCCCAGTAGCCGCTGACGCCCGGCTCGGGTGCCTCGCCGTCGCCGCCGAACGTGATCACGCAGACCCGCTCCATGGCCATGGCCTCGAGGAGGCCGATCGACGCGGAGCCGAACGGCACCGGCAGCACGAACGCATGCATGAGCTGGATGTACGGACGGGGATCGGTCTTGAAGCCGACGAACCGGCAGGCGTCGCTCACGCCGAGGTCCTGGGCCTGCCGCTCGAGCTGGTTGCGCAGCGAACCGTCGCCGACGATCAACAGGCGGGCATCAGGATGGGTGGCGGCCACGAGCGCGAACGCCGCCACCAGATCGTCCACGCCTTTGCCTTCCTCGAGTCGGATGGCCGTGCCGACGACGAGCGAGTCGGGCGCGAGGTCGAGCTCGGTGCGCAGCGCCGCCAGCTTCTCGGGGGCTTCCGCTTCGAAGCGATCGAGGTCGACGCCATTGTTGACGACGTGGGTGCGGCCGGGCGGATTGCGGAACGCCTTGCCGCGCCGCTGGCGGTTGAGCTCCGACACGCACACCACGCCGGTCAGCATCCGCACCGTCAGGTCGCGCGCCACCCGGACGACCGGGGGCGGTGGGCTCTCGGGCGCCAGGTGCTCGGTCAGGAAGATGCGCCGGACGCCGGCCAGCCGCAGGGTGAGCGTGGCGAACGTGTGGCCGTCGTAGCTGGTCGAGTGCAGGTGAGCCACGTCGAACCGGTGAGCGCGGGCCAACCGGAAGAGCTTCACGCACTCGCGGGCGTTGCGCCGCAGCCCGTAGCGCCGATCCGGCGTGACGAGGACCAGTTCGTCGGCGGCGCTGCGCAACGCCGGCTCGAACGTTCGCAGGTTCTCGTCGTCGGGCAGGGCTGCGGTCACCTCGAACGACTCGCGGTCGAGCTTCAGGGCGAGGAGGCGCATGTGCTCCTCCATGCCGCCGACCGACACGCTGTTCGCCAGGAGGAGCACCCGCGTGCGCGTCGTAGCCATGGCGATCAGCCCTTGTCCGCGCAACTGGCCCGCAGCGACGCAGCCACGTACTCGATGTCGGCCGGCTCCATCTGCGGGTAGAGCGGCAGCACGATCACGCGGTCCTGGGCCCACTCCGAGTTCGGCAGGTGGTGCGTGCCGGCGTACGGGACCTCGCGATGTGCGCACATGATCCCGCGCCGCGTTGCCACCCCGCGGTCGAGCATCTCCTGCATGATGTTGCGCTGCTCGGCGCCGTCGGGGATGCGCACGTTGAAGCTCTGCCAGTTCGATCGGGCGTACGGCGGTTCGAACGGGAGCTCGAGGCCCGGCACGTCGGCGAGGAGCTCGCGGTAGCGGTCGACGATGCCGCGGCGGGCTTCGATGATGGCGGGCATCCGCTTCAGCTGCTCGCGCCCCACCGCGGCCTGGATGTCGGTCATCCGGTAGTTGAACCCGATGACGGAGTGCTCCTCGAAGATCACCTGGGGCGAGCCGTGGCGAACCCGGTCGTTGACGCTCATGCCGTGCTGACGGAGCAACCGGAAGCGCGCGTCGAGCGCCGGGTCGGAGGTGGTCAGCATGCCGCCGTCACCCGTGCTCATCACCTTGCGGGGGTGGAACGAGAAGCACGAGACGACCCCGTGCGGGCGCCCGATCCGCTCCCACCGGCCCTCCCACAGGATCTCGCTGCCGATGGCGCACGCTGCGTCCTCGATGACCGGCAGCCCATGGGCGTTCGCCACCGCGAGCAGGCCCGCCATGTCGCATGGCATGCCCATCTGGTGCACGGTGAGGATCGCCCGCGTACGCGGTGTGATCGCCGCGGCCACCAGGGCCGGATCCATGTTGCGGGTGGCCGGGTCGACGTCGACGAACACCGGCGTGGCGCCGCAGTAGGTGATGGCGTTGGCGGTGGCGATGTACGAGTGACTGACCGTGATGACCTCGTCGCCCGGCTGCGTGCCGACGCCCAGCAGCGCCAGGTGCAGCGCCGTCGTGCAGTTCGACACCGCACAGGCGTGCGCGGCTCCCGTGTAGGCCGCGAAGTCCTGCTCGAACGCGGCGACCTCGGGGCCCTGGGTGATCCAGCCCGACAGGATCACGCGCTGGGCGGCCTCGGCCTCGGGCGCGCCCATCACGGGCCGCACGAGCGGGACCTGGCGTATGGCGGTGGCCTCGGTCACGACGCCGCTCGCTGGGTCTCGTGCTCGGCGCCGGATGCCGCCCACTCGTGGAGCGCGGCCACGACCGTGTCCTGGTCCTTCTCGGACAGCTCCGGGTACATCGGCACCGAAAGGGTCTGGTCGCAGGCCGCCTCGCTCTCGGGGAAGTCGCCCACCTTGCCGCCGAGCTCGGAGAACGCCTTCTGCAGGTGCACCGGGATCGGGTAGTGGATGTTGGTGCCAATGCCACGCGACTGCAGGAACGACTGCAGGTCGTCGCGATGTGGCGTGCGAACCGCGTACACGTGGTACACGTGACGACGGCCGGCGCCCTCGACGGGCGTGGCGACCGCGGAGGTCGGGATCCACTGGTCGTAGCGCTTGGCCGCCGCGCGGCGGCCTTCGG
>JANPGL010000445.1:0-8338 GCA_031423915.1 Actinomycetes bacterium
CCACTGCCGCCGCTGCCGCCGGAGGGGCGACGGTGGCGCTCGGGCGGGGGCGGAGGGGCCGACGGGCCCGGTCCGCGGCCGCTGGGCGGCGGGGGCGGCGGGGGCGGCGGGAGGTTGCTCATGGGGAGATGATACGAGTGCGGGACCTGTTCGGCGCGGTCGTCCTCTGGATTCGGGCAGGTGTCGCCGGCCACCATCGAGCGTCCACCCTTCGGGTCCGGGCCGCCGGTAGCGTCGTCGTCGTGCTGCGTCAGTGCTCCCGCCCCGGCTGTGCCGAACCGGCCGCCGCCACGCTCACGTACGTGTACGCGAGGCAGACGGCGGCACTCGACGACCTCTCCGTCGAGCGCGACCCGCACGGGTACGACCTCTGCGCCCGCCACGCGGCACGCGTGCGGGTCCCGAACGGATGGCAGCTCCACGACGGTCGCAGCCAGCTGTTGACGCGTCTGGCCGGCTGAGCCACCCCCGCGCCGGCCGACCACCTACTACCCTCGCCCCCCGTGCGTCCGGCGCCCGATCAGCCTCGCTATCACGTCGGCACCGCGCTGATGGCCTGGGTCGTCGCGTTCACGATCGGGGTGTTCGGCGCGGCACTGGTGCTGGCGGCCACGGGCCACACGAAGACCAAGCAGGACGCTCTTCCGCTGTGGGTGCTCTCGCTGGCCCAGCTGCCGTCGTGGATCGGGCTCATCGGGGCAGCCACCGTGGTGAGCCGGCTGTTCGGTACGGGCCGGATGCGCGACGACTACGGGTTGCGGTTCCGCCTCGTCGACCTGTGGGGGGTGCCGATCGGAGTGGTCGTCCAGACGATCTTCATCCCGGTGCTCTACGACGGCCTGTCGGCCCTCGGCGTCGACACGAGCGACGTCGAGCGACCGGCCAAGCAGCTCACCAACCAGGCCCAGGACCGGGTCGGGGTGGTGCTGGTCGTGGTGCTGGTCGTCATCGGGGCCCCGATCGTCGAGGAGCTCTTCTTCCGGGGCCTCGTGCTGCGGGCGATGGAAGCGCGCTACAGCGACTGGCTGGCCATCGGCGGCTCGGCGGTGCTGTTCGGGCTCATCCACTTCCAGCCCCTCCAGTTCCCGGGCCTCACCCTGTTCGGGGTGGTGCTGGCCTACTGCGCCCATCGCACGCGCCGCCTCGGGATGGGGATGATGGCCCACGCCGCCTTCAACGCCACCACCGTCGTGCTGCTGCTGCGGTGACGCGCCCGTCGGCGGCCTCCGTCCCGCCCGCGGCGGGTGGCCGGCCCCTACGATGCCCCGGTCCCGGTCGGGCCCGTGCCCGACCCCGCCGACACGGCCGTCGGTGGCAGCATGGTGCGGTTCACACGGCGAGGGCCCCATGACCGATCTTCTCGAACCTGTATCCGACCTCGCCGGAGAGCCCGGCGACGACTGGACCGAACCCGGGCCCCAGCCGGGCTTCTGGGCGCGCACGTGGCCGCTCGACGCCCGCCAGTGGAGCCTGGTGGAGACCGTGGCCACCGTCGTCACCGTGATCTCTGCGGTGTGGATCGTGGTGGGGTACCTGCACCCGACGTTGCTGTTCGCCGACACCACGCCCGCGGGTGGAGACATGGGCGCCCACGTCTGGGGCCCGGCCTACCTTCGCGATCACATCCTGCCGCACTGGCGCCTGTCGGGCTGGGCGCCCGACTGGTACGCGGGCTTCCCGATGTACCAGTTCTACATGGTGGTGCCGGCGCTCATGGTGGTGGCGCTCGACGTCGTGCTGCCCTACGGCGTCGCCTTGAAGCTCGTGAGCGCGGTCGGTATGGCGACGCTGCCGATCGCCCTGTGGTTCTTCGGCAAGAAGGCCGGTCTGCGCTTCCCGGTGCCGCAGCTCTTCGCCCTCGCTGGCGTCGTGTTCCTGTTCGACGACTCGTTCACGATCTACGGCGGCAACATCGCCTCGACGATGGCGGGCGAGTACTCGTTCTCGATCGCGTTGACGCTGGCGTTCGTGTTCTTCGCCGTGTTCGCCCATGGCCTGCGCACCGGGCGGAACCGGGCCTGGGCCGCCGCGCTCGCCGCGCTGGCGGCGTTGAGCCACGGCATCGTGATCTTCTTCGTGGCCTGGGGTGCGGCGTGGTTGATCGTGCTCTACGCCGACCGGAAGCGGTTGAAGTGGGCCTGGCCGGTGGCCGTGGTCGCCGTACTGCTCGCCTGCTTCTGGCTGCTGCCGTTCCAGCTGCGTCACGGGTTCGGCACCGACATGTTCTACGAGCGTCGCCCGGTGGGCAACGCGCCGAACGACCTGCCGGACTCGTACTGGCAGATGTTCTTCCCCCAGCGGTTCTGGATCGACTGGGCGATCATGATCATGGCGTCGATCGGTCTGGCCGGTGCGGCCATCCGGCGGTGGCGGCCCGGCATCTTCATCGGCCTGCTGGCGCTCACGTACTGGGTGTGGGCGTGGCTGCAGCCGCAGAGCCTCCTGTGGAACGCGCGGCTCCTGCCGTTCATGTACCTGTGCCGCTACCTGCTAATAGCGCTCAGAGTCGTCGAGATCAGCCGGGCCGTGGCCCGCCTCGTGAAGCCGTTCGATCTCGACGTGCGGCGGGCGGTCGGCGTCGGCACGGCCGCGGTGGGTCTCGTCGGGACGCTGCTCATCGTCGGCGTGCACCTGCAGCGACTGCCCATGGGCACGACGCACGTGGTGAAGGTGAAGGGCACCGACACGTGGGTCTGGGACTGGGGCCCGTTCCGCGTGAAGCAGTCCGACCGCGGCTTCGTCGACGGGTGGGCGAAGTGGAACTACGACGGCTACGAGCGCAAGCAGGCCTACGGCGAGTACTACGGCATCGTGTCGACCATGAAGCAGCTCGGCCAGGAGCGGGGATGCGGCCGGGCGCTGTGGGAGAACAACAAC
The DNA here is from genome assembly GCA_031423915.1 of Actinomycetes bacterium. Taxonomy (GTDB): domain Bacteria; phylum Actinomycetota; class Acidimicrobiia; order Acidimicrobiales; family Ilumatobacteraceae; genus JANMAT01. Next base: position 2,878 of record JANPGL010000445.1, read on the forward strand.
GACATCGACAAGTACGGCACGCCGATGGCGCTGATGCTGCTGCCGTTCTGGACCGACAGCTGCATCGGCTCGATGGAGGGTCTCTACTTCGAGGCGTCGGGCACCACACCGTTCCACTTCCTGAGCGCGGCGTCGGTCTCGAAGCGGAGCTCGAACCCGGTTCGTCGCCTCGAGTACGAGGACGGCGACCTCACCAAGGGCGTGCGCTACATGCAGACCCTCGGGGTGCGCTACTACATGGCATACCAACCCGAGATGGTGGCGAAGGCGGCGAAAGAGCCGGGGCTCACGGAGGTGGCGGCCAGCGGCCCGTGGCACGTGTACGAGGTGGCCGACAGCGACCTCGTAGTGCCGCTGAAGACCCAGCCGATCGTCATCACCGGCGAGGATCACGGCAACCGAGACCGCTGGCTCGAGCTCGGCACGAGCTGGTTCCAACGTCAGGACGAGTGGCCCGCCATGCCGGTGGGCGACGGCCCGGCCGACTGGCAGCACGTCGCGCTCTCGCGTGTCGGTGACAAGAAGACCACGAACTCGTCGCTGGCCCGGGTGGCGCCGGCCGAGACCGTCAAGCCGGTCGACCTTCCCGCCGTGACCGTGTCGGACACGAAGTCCGGCGACGACTTCGTCTCGTTCAAGGTCGACAAGGTGGGCGTTCCGGTGCTGGTGAAGGCCAGCTACTTCCCGAACTGGAAGGTGTCGGGCGCCAAGGGCCCGTACCGCGTCGCCCCCAACCTGATGGTGGTGGTGCCCACCTCCACCGACGTGCGGCTCCACTACGGCTACACCGGGCTCGACCTGGGCTCGTACGCGCTGACCGTGCTCGGTCTGCTCGGCCTGATCGCGCTGTGGCGGCTCGGTCCGGTGCGGTTCACCGACCCGCCGACCGAGGCCAGCCCGTTCGTGGCGGGCGACGGCTCGGCCCCGCCCGACCCCTTCGGTGGGCCCGGTGGTCCCGACGGCTCCGACCCGTCGTTCCCACCCGACGACAGGTTCGCCCGTCCGGGCGACGGTCCACCCGACCTGCCACGGGCCGACCACTGGGGTGCGACGCCCGATGCACCCTTCGACCTGCCGGTCCAGGTGCTCGCCGACGACGGTGACCCGGCCGGTCGTTGGTTCGGTCAACCGATCGGTGGGGATTCGTCGGCGGCGCCCGTAACATCGTCGCCGCCCTCGCAGGCGTGGGTGCACCTGCCTCCAGCGCCCCTGCCTCCACCCCGACCGGAACCGTGACCATGAGCCGACTCGATCCCATCTTCAAGGCCTACGACATCCGGGGCACCGTTCCCGACCAGCTCGATGCTGGGTTGTGCCGGGCCATCGGTGTCGGCTTCGCCCGCTTCGCCACGGCCGGCGACCGTCCGGCCACGCGCATCCTGGTGGGTCGTGACATGCGTCCGAGCGGCATCGAGCTGGCGGCTGCGTTCGCCGAGGGCGTACGGAGCCAGGGTCTCGACGTGGTGCACCTCGGCCTGGTCTCGACGGACCTGGTGTACTTCGCGGCCGGCAGCCTCGATGCGCCCGCCGCCATGTTCACGGCGTCGCACAACCCGGCGCAGTACAACGGCATGAAGCTGTGCCTGGCCGGCGCCAAGCCGATCGGGCTCGGCTCGGGTCTCGAGGTCATCCAGGCGACGGCCGCCGCGGTGCTCGACGGTCGCGGACCCGCGTCGGCCGCCAAGGCCGGCACCGAGACCCATCAGGACCTGCTCGAGGCGTTCGCCACGCACGTCCGCTCCTTCGCCGACGTGAGCCTGTTCAAGCCGCTCAAGGTGGTGGCGGACACCGCCAACGGCATGGGCGGGCTCATCGTCCCCAAGGTGTTCGAGACGCTCCCGTTCGAGCTCGAGGTCATGTACGGCGAGCTCGACGGCACGTTCCCGAACCACCCGGCCGACCCCATCCAGCCGGCGAACCAGCGCGACCTGATGGCTCGCGTTGTCTCGGGCGGGTTCGACATCGGGCTGGCCTTCGACGGCGACGCCGACCGAGTCTTCCTCGTCGACGAGACGGGCCGCGGCCTGTCGGGCTCGACCACCACGGCCATCCTCGCCGCCGGCGCGCTGGCCAAGGAGCCGGGCGGCACGATCCTCTACAACCTGATCTGCTCCAAGGCCGTCCCCGAGGTCGTCGCCGAGCGGGGCGGCAAGGCCGTGCGCACCCGCGTGGGTCACAGCTTCATCAAGCAGCTCATGGCGGAGACGGGCGCCATCTTCGGCGGGGAGCACTCGGCGCACTACTACTTCCGCGACAACTACCGGGCCGACTCGGGCATCATCGCCACGATGATGGTGCTCGAGCAGCTCTGCGTCGCCGGGGTGCCGCTGTCGGTGCTGCGCAAGCCGTTCGAGCGTTACGAGGCGTCGGGCGAGATCAACACGGCCGTCGACGACCCGAACGCCGTGATGGCGAAGGTGGCGGCCACGTACGCGTCGAGCAGCATCGACCACCTCGACGGCCTCACGGTCGACTTCGGGTCGTGGTGGTTCAACCTGCGGGCGTCCAACACCGAGCCGCTGCTGCGCCTCAACCTCGAGGCGCCCACGCGTCACGCCTGTGACGAGCACGTGGCCGAGGTGCTCGCTCTCATCACGGCCGCCTGAGCCGCGCTACCGTCTTCGTCATGGCTCTGGACCCCCGTCTGCTCGAGATCCTGGCGTGCCCCGAGGACAAGGGGCCGCTGTGGTACTTCGAGGACGAGTCGAGCCTGTACAACGACCGGCTCCGTCGCCGGTACGCCATCCGCGACGGCATCCCCGTGATGCTGATCGACGAGGCGGAGACGGTGAGCGACGCCGAGCACGAGCGGCTGATGGCCAAGGCCGCGTCGTCGGGGCTCCGGCCCACGTTCGCGGCCTGACGATCCCGGGACCGCCGAGGCAAGTCGCCGACCGACCGCTAGCCTGCCCGGGCGGCGCGGCGGACCGCCCCACTCGGGGCAGGCATCGGGAGGTTGGACGTGCAACGAGACCTGTTTTCGCGCCGGCTGGTGCACCTCGCCACGGCGCTCCTGCTCACGGCGGGAGCGGTGGCTTCGGCCTCGGCGCCGGTCGCCGCCGCCTCACTGGGCGCCGGTCCCGGTGGCGAGTACCACCCGATCGTGCCCGCCCGCGTGCTCGACACCCGATCGGGGCAGGGCGCCGCGCTCGCCAAGGTGGCGGCCGGCCAGTCGATCGACGTGCGGGTGGCCGGCGTGGCGGGTACCGACGTCCCGACCGACGGGGTGCTGGCGGTCACGGTCAACGTGACGGTGACCAACCCGACCGTGGCCACCTACGTGACGGCGTGGCCGACCGGTGCGCCCCGGCCGTTGGCGTCGACGGCCAACGTGCCGGCCGGACGCACGGCCGCCAACCTGGCCGTGGTCGGCGTGGGCTCGGGCGGGCGGGTCTCGCTGTTCGTCGCCTTCGGGTCGGCCGACCTGGTCCTCGACGTGGTCGGCTGGTACAGCCGGTCCGACGCCGCCGTCCCGGCGGGCCAGGGAAGCCGCCTGCTCCCGGTGGCGCCGCAGCGCATCCTCGACACGCGCACCGGCACCGGTGCGAGCGGCGCAGTGGGCGGCGCCCAGTCCATCGACCTGCAGGTGGCCGGCCGGTTCAACGACCGCGCCGGCAACACGGTGAACGACCTGACCGCCGTGGTGCTGAACCTGACGGGTACGGAGCCGACCGCCGACACGTTCGTGACCGCCTACCCCGCAGGCGTGGCCCGCCCGCCGACGTCGAGCCTGAACCTGCTCCGGGGCGAGACGCGCCCCAACCTGGTGATGGCCAAGGTGGGTGCGGGCGGCAAGGTCACGCTGTACAACCATGTGGGCGCCACCCATCTGGTGGCCGACGTCGTCGGCTTCTACCGGGCGGGGGCCGATCCGTCGACGTACGCGGGCCGGGTGCTGCCGTTGGCGGCGCCGTTCCGTGCGTTCGACACGCGCAACGACGGTCGCCGCATCGGCCGGGACCAGATCGATACCTGGGACTTCTCGCCGTTCGTGGCGTCGCTGACGGCGCAGGGCAACGCCGTGGGCAACGTGAGCGGCCTCGTCCTGAACCTCACGGCCACCGATGTGAGCGAGCCGAGCTACCTGACGGCGTTCCCGACCGACGTGGCCAAGCCGCTGGCCTCGAACCTCAACATGGTGGCCGGCGACGTCATCCCGAACCTGGCGGTGGTCCCGCTGTCGCAGGGGGGCACGGCCAACCGGATGAGCGCCTACTACTTCCGGGGCTTCGGCCACTACCTGGCCGACGTCTCCGCGGTGATCCTCGGGGACTGACGCGGACCCTGCGGAAGTCCTTACGCAGGTGGAGCCCGTCGCACAGGTATCATCGCTGCGCCGAAGACGGGCTGAGCAGATTGGTGCCAGCAGGCCCCAGCCCACGGTGAACCAACATCCCATCCGTTCGTTCCATCGTGGAGGCTTCCATGACTACCACCGCCGCGCGTCGCGATTTCCGCGTCGCCGACCTCTCGCTCGCGCCCTTCGGCCGGCGTGAGATCCACCTCGCCGAGCACGAGATGCCGGGCCTCATGGCCCTGCGTCGCGAGTTCGGCCCGTCCAAGCCGCTGGCGGGTGCCCGCATCTCCGGGTCGCTGCACATGACCATCCAGACGGCCGTCCTCATCGAGACGCTCGTCGAGCTCGGGGCCCAGGTCCGCTGGGCCAGCTGCAACATCTTCTCGACGCAGGACCACGCGGCGGCCGCCATCGCCGTCGGCGCCAACGGCACCGCCGAGGACCCGCAGGGCGTCCCCGTGTTCGCCTGGAAGGGCGAGACGCTCGAGGAGTACTGGTGGTGCACCGAGCAGATGATGAGCTGGCCGCTCACGTCGGGCTCCGACGGCCCCAACATGATCCTCGACGACGGCGGCGACGCCACGCTGCTGGTCCACAAGGGCCGCGAGTTCGAAGAGAAGGGTCAGGTCCCAGACACCACGAGCGCGTCGAACCCCGAGTTAGCCATCGTCCTCCAGCTCCTCGCCAAGACGCTCAAGGAAGACCCCACGAAGTGGACGCGCATGTCGTCCATCATCCGCGGCGTGTCCGAGGAGACCACCACCGGCGTGCACCGCCTCACCCAGATGCACGAGCGCGGCGAACTTAGGTTCCCGGCCATCAACGTGAACGACTCCGTCACCAAGTCGAAGTTCGACAACCTCTACGGCTGCCGCCACTCGCTCGTCGACGCCATCAACCGCGCCACCGACGTGATGATCGGCGGCAAGACCGCCGTCGTGTGCGGCTTCGGCGACGTCGGCAAGGGCTGCGCCCAGTCGCTCAAGGGCCAGGGCGCGCGCGTCATCGTCACCGAGGTCGATCCCATCAACGCGCTCCAGGCGGCGATGGAGGGCTACCAGGTGCTCACCCTCGACGACGTGGTGGAGACGGCCGACATCTTCGTCACCGCGACGGGCAACAAGGACATCATCACCGCGGCCGACATGGCCCGCATGAAGCACC
>JANPGL010000446.1:0-3410 GCA_031423915.1 Actinomycetes bacterium
CCCGATGCGGTGCCAGTGGAGCAGGTCGTCGGAGACGGCCAGCGCGATCCGTGGGCCGACGGCCGAGAACACGGTATAGGTCATCACATAGTGGTGCAGTGGTTCGACGTGGTGACGCGTGGGTCCTCGCATCCGCCACCGCCCCCTGGTCGGCGTTCGTAGTCGGCGTCGGGCTCGAGGGCGATGCCCACACGTTCGACTGCGCACGGGTCACCGTCGTCGTCGAAACGGACGCGGGCAATGCCGATGCGCGAGTAGTTGTTGCGGGCCACCAGGCGCGGGAACGGGTACAGCTCACCGTCGGGGCTCGTGGCGGCGGCCGGGCTGAGGACCCCTTCGACTTCCTTGGGATCTCCCTCGACGGGTTCCATGAGCGTGCCCAACCGCCGCAAGGAGAGGCCGGTCATCAGTGAGGGTCCGCCGGCGCTGTCGACTCCAGGCTGGGACCGCCCGCGCAGGCCAACACTGCCGCTGTTCGAGACGTTCAGCGACGCCGGTGCCTACTACGCCACCCGAGCGCACGAGATGATCCACCGGACCGGTCATGAGACCCGCCTGGCTCGCAGCCTGGCCAACCGGTTCGGATCCGCCGCCCACGCCGTCGAGGAGCCGATCGCCGAGCTCGGCGCCGCCTTCACCTGCGCAACGATCGGGATCAGCCCCACGCCGAGGCCCGATCAGGCCTCCTACCTGGCGGTTACACGCGACGGTCGTCGCCGTCGACGACGAGGACGAGCCATGGCAACCTCGGCGGTGAGTGAGAGCACGATCGGAAGCAGTCGCCTCGGCCATGGACTCGGTGGACGGGCTCGCCAGGCGGCTCGGTGCCGCGTCCGCCGCGCTCGCTAATCCTGCGCGATCGGGCCCAAGTTTCCGCCCAAGTTTCGGGGAGATCTGGGCGACGCTCAGCGACAACCAGGGACGCGATTGTCGCGAAAGTGCTGGTCAGCGTCCTGTGGGAGACGCTCAGCAACCGCCAGAAACAGCCCGAATGGCTCTACGGATCAAAAGGTTGGGGGTTCGAGTCCCTCCCAGCGCGCTGAACAGATCTGGCCCCTGACCAGGGGTGATAGCCTTCGAAGGCCGTGCCTGATGGTGCGGTCTTCGGCCGTTTTCGGCCCTCTGCGTCCCCGCTGCATCAACGTCGGGAGACTCGCACGCTGGGTAGACGACCGTTGACGAGCGGCCCGCGATCTGGCGCGCCTGTGGGGTCGACCGCCGTCGCTCGCTCGACCATACGGTTGTGATGTCGGAAGGGGAGCGAGCGATGGGGTTCCGCTACCGCAAGTCGATCAAGGTCATCCCGGGCGTGCGGGTGAACCTTTCCAAGAGCGGCGTGTCTACGTCGATCGGTCGGCCGGGCGCCACGGTCAACATCGGGCACGGTCGGGTCAAGACGACGGTCGGCATCCCCGGGTCTGGCCCGTCCATGTCGAAGACCAGCAAGAGCGCATCGAGGTCGAGTAGCGGTCGTTCCAACTCCGTGAAACTGTGCTCGCGGCCCTGCAAGCGGCGAACTTCCACGAGTTGGACACGATCGCTCGGTCCAAGAGCGAGCACGCGCTTCCGGCTGCGATGCTCGCCGGGTCCATCGATGCAGCGATCGACGTCGTCGAGCAACTCGAGCCGACACAGACCGCCATGCTGTCGCTGTGCGATCTGTACATCGTTGCGGGCCGGTACATCGACGTCGTCGACACCACCAACGGACTCCGCAACGACGACGATGTAACCGCTCTGCTCTGTGTGTACCGCGCCGAGTCCTTCCGCCACCTCGGTCAGACCGAAGCGGCACGGGAGGCGCTGAAGGAGGCGCTCAAGAGCAAGGCTCGCTCACCCGAGATCCGGTTCCGTGCTCTGATCGAGCAGTCGGCGACATACCTCGCAGAGGGTAAGACCGGGCTGGCCCGCCGCTCCCTCGAGCGACTTCGGGCCGAGGAGGCCTCGTACCCAGGACTCGTCGCAGCGCTGGCGCGCCTGGAGCCGGACGGCAGCGAGGCGAACGAGCCCGACGACGACGAACCCATGACACCGGCCCCGGCGGCCGCATTCGCCTTCGCTCCTCCCACGGTGCCTGCGGGCTGGCTCCCGGATCCCCACAGGCAGCACGAGCACCGCTACTGGGACGGAAGGGCCTGGACCGAGCACGTCGCCAGCGGCGGAGTTCAATCCCGGTCTCCGATCGAGACGCCGTAGGGCATCCTCTCGCCGTGGACATGCGGAGAACCGGACCGGACGAGGTCGTAGCCACCCTCAGCTACGCGGAGGCCGTCGTCGTCTTCGAACTGCTCCACCGCTGGGAAGACCGGGGCATCGATCGGCAACTCGACTTGTTCGAGGACCATGCCGAGCAGGTTTGCTCTCTGGGATCTCACGGCCTCGCTGGAGCCGATCATCGATGAGGTGTTCTCGCCGACCTACGTTGCGACGCTCTCGGATGCGCGCCGGAAGGTACGCGACCCGAAGGAGTAGCCGCAGATCATCGGCCGGTCGCGGGAAGTCGGCTCCGACGCGCGGCAGCGTCGGCCGTAGCGTTGGCGGTATGGAGGCCGATGGAGAGCTCTTCCTCACCGCCGCCGCCCGTGTGCTCGACGTGAGCGGGGCCTTCGTCGAGCGACTGTGCGACCAGGGTCTCCTCCGGTGCCGTCGGCCAGTTGGTGGCGGTGACTGGATGGTCCGGGCGTCGGATGTCGCCGATGTGCAGGCCGAGCGGGCGCGACGGCGCGCTGGGGCGGCCACCATGCGCGAGGTCCTGGGCGAGACCTGAAGCGAGAGTCAGCTCGACAGATCGAGCGCCTCGGAGAGGCGCCGGAACCCGTAGACTTGACTCGTGGACGGCGACAAGGTCTGGACGGCCGCAGAGATCGAGCTGATGGCTCCCGATGAGCGGTACCGGCTGTTCAACGAGCGGGTCGTCACCGACCTGTCGACCCTGCCTCCCGAGTTCGTGGCCAAGGTCCGCGCCAAGGGAAAGGCACTGCTCGTCGAACGTGGGTTGATCGAACCCGAGTCGTGACTGCGCGTCGGAGTGTCCGGGTAGCGGACAGCTTCTTCGCGGCGCTCGACGATCAGCTCGGACCCGACCGGTCCGCCGCGGGCGCGCCCTCGGCGACCGACTTCCTCGTGTTCGAGCTCCCGCCGGTGGTCGAGCGCTTCGCCACCGACTTCGACGGGCTTCCCGAGGTCATCGAGGGCTTCGCCGCCGCCCGGCTGCTCATCGCCTCGGGGATTCTGGTGCGAGGCATGGTCGTCTATGGCCTGTTAGCCGACGACGACACCATCGAGCTCGTCGACCTCGATCTCGACACGTCGACCGACGACCCTGCCTGATCGCGAAGCGGTCAGAGGTAGTCGATGCCCAGCGACGCATCGACGCCGGCGATGACGATTGCTGAGGCAGCCGTGTTTCC
>JANPGL010000447.1:0-3741 GCA_031423915.1 Actinomycetes bacterium
CCTCGAGCGCCACGAGACCGAAGCTCTCGGAGCGGCTGGGCACGAGCACCACGTCGGCCGCCCGGTAGTAGGTCGACAGGATGTGGTGGGGCTGGGGCGGCACGAAGCGGACGCGCCCTTGGAGCCCGAGCTCGTCGACGAGGGCGCGGATGGCGCCGACCTCACGCTCGCCCTCGGCCCCGCTGGCGCCGCCGACGACCACGAGCACGGCGTCCTGCCGGCGCAGGGCCGCCAGCGCGCGCACGGCGACGTCGAGGCCCTTGAGCGGCTGGATGCGCCCCACGAAAAGCAGCACCGGCTCGTCGCCGAGCCCCAGGGCGCGCCGGGCACCGCCGCGCTCGCCGGGGGCGAAGAACGCGTGCTCGACGCCGGGCGCCACGATCTCGACGCGGCCGGGCGGGTCGCCGTAGAGGCGGCGGACCTGCAGCTCCTCCTCCGTGCACGACACACAGATGGCGTCGGTGCAGCCCATGATCTCGCTCTCGGCCTGCACCCGGTTCTCGGGTTCGCGGTCGCCGCCCTCGGCCTTCACGCGGGCGAAGGTGTGGAAGGTCATCACGAGCGGCCGGTCGAGCGCATGCTTCACGGCGTGGCCGGCGATGCCCGACAGCCAGTAGTTGCCGTGGACGACATCGACGCCACCGGTGCGGTCGACGTGGTCGAGCACGCCCTGGGTGAACTGGTCGACGACGTCGCCGAGCGCCTCCTTGGGCAGGTCCGTCGGGCCGGCGTCGACGTGGACGACGGTGAGGCCGGGCTCGACGCGCACCTCTCTCGGCAACCCGTCGCGCCAGGTGCGGGTGTACACGACCGTCTCGACGCCGGCCTGGGCCAGGGCGCTCGACAGCTCGCGCACGTAGACGTTCATGCCGCCGGAGTCGCCGCTCCCCGGCTGGAGCAGGGGCGACGTGTGGAAGCTCAGAGCTGCGACGCGCACGGTACGGGTCAACCCCCCGCCGGTCGACGGGATTCCCCGGAGCGGGTCCCGGACGACGCCTTGACCGCCCGGGAGCCGGCGGGCTTGGCGACCTTCGCGGGCTCCGGAGCCGGCACCGGGGCCGGAGCCGGCGCGGTAGCCGCCCCGGCGATCGGACCGACGTGCTGGGCCAGGAAGCTCTCGTAGACCGTGATGAGCGTGTGGCGCTGGTCGCTGGTCAGCCGCTCGTCGCTCACGATGGCCTCGATCACCGAGGCGCGGGGCTCCTCGCTGCCGTCGAGGATGCCGGCGCGCACGTACAGCGTCTCGACGGAGATGCGCAGGGCCTTGGCGATCTGCTGGAGGATCTCGGCCGAGGGCTTGCGCAGGCCGCGCTCGATCTGACTGAGGTACGGGTTCGAGACGCCGGCGATCTCGGCCAGCCGACGGACGGACATCTGGGCAGCGTCGCGCTGGGCCCGGATGAACTGCCCCAGGTCGGGCCAACGGCCGTCCACGTCGATCACCGACGACACGCTACGCCCTCTGCGGGCCCCGATGCCCCGCCGGAGACCCCCCGTGGGGCCGTCGCGGGCTGGTCGACCGGGTCAGCTCAGCAGCGAGTCGACGGTCGTCTCGCCATCGCGGTAGCGGCGACCCAGCTCGTCGGCCAGGGCGTCGAGCCGGTCGAACAGCACCCGGCGACGGGCCGACACGTCCTTCTCGAGCTCGCGCAAGCGGCCGGTGAGCACCACCAGGTCGCCGGCGGCCAGCGTCGGCAACGCCGCCAGCTCCTCTGGGCCGACGACGGCGTCGACCTCGGCCGACACCTCGTCGGCGTCGACGAGCTCGTGCTCGTACGTGGTGTGGCCCCGGCGCGGGCCGGCGACGCCCGCGGCGAGGGCGCCCGGGAGGCTGGCGACGAGCGCCTCGAGGTCGGCCGGGGGGAGCCCAGCCCGGCGACGGTCGTGCTCGGCCTGGAGGATGTCGAGTCGGCCCTGGACGAGCCGGCGCTGGTACGACACGGCGTCCTCGACGCGCTGGCACTCGGCTCGCAGCGTGCGCAGCTCGGGCATCGGGCGGCTCGGGAGATCGCCCAGGTAGCCGGGTTCGGCGATACGTAGGTAGAGACCGTCGATCACGGCCGAGACGCTACCGTCCGTGGCGGGGTTCCCGGCACGACCGTTTCCCGAGATCCTGACTTCGGGGCGACGGTTCAACCGCCGGAGACGGGCGGTAGGACGGCGACCTCGTCGGCATCGGTCACCGGCGTCGATCCGTCGGCCTGCTCGCCGTTCACCCAGACGCGGCACGTCGGCAGCAGCGCCACGAAGCCGGCGCCGTAGCGTTGGCTCGCCGCCGCCAGCACGTCGGCCACGGTCGCGCCGGGTAGCTCGTCCCGGGTGGTCCCGGCCGCCTCGCGGGCGGCGGCGAAGAGTCGGATGACAGCCATGCGAATCCGACCATACGGCACCCACCGGCGAACCGTCGGGCGCTACGGTCGCACGCTGTCATGCCGACCACTCGGGTCCTCCTCCTGCGCCACGGCCAGTCGGAGTGGAACGCGCTCGGCCGGTGGCAGGGGCACGCCGATCCGCCGCTCACCGCGCTCGGCCGGGCCCAGGCCCTCGCCGCCTCACGGTCGCTCGGCACGCTGGACGCGGTGGTCGCCAGCGACCTCCAGCGGGCCCGCGACACCGCCGGCATCGTCGCCGACCAGCTCGGCGTCGGGCCCGTCGCCATCGACGTCCGCCTGCGCGAGCGCGACGCCGGGCAGTGGACGGGGCTCACCCGACCCGAGATCGACGAACACTTCCCCGGCTACCTGACCGACGGCCGCCGGCCGCCTGGCTGGGAGGACGCCGAGGTGCTGGCGGAGCGCGTCATGGCCGCGCTCCACGACGTCCGCCAGGCCGTGCCGGGCGGCGATGTGCTGGCCGTGACGCATTCGGGGGTCATCCGGGCCATCGAGCTGGCGCTCGGCCACGACGGCGGGGTGCTCCCCAACCTCGGCGCCCGCTGGGTGTGGGTCGACGCCGCCGGCCTCGCGCTGGGCGACCGGGTCCAGCTGATCGACAACTCGAGCGTCGCCGCCAGCGTCAACGAGAACTGAACCCCCGGGCCCGCCGCCCCGTACGATCGGCGGCGTGTTGGTCGTGGGGTTGACCGGGGGGATCGGCGTCGGGAAGACGACCGTGGCGAAGGCGTTGGCCAGGCGCGGCGCCGTGGTCGTCGACTGCGACGGTCTGGGCCGCAAGGTGGTCGAGCCCGACGGGCTGGCGTACGCCGGCGTCGTCGGGCGGTTCGGGCCGGGGGTGGTGCGGCCGGACGGCGCGCTCGACCGGCCGGCGCTCGCCGCCATCGTGTTCGACGACCCCGCCGCGCTCGCCGACCTGAACGGGATCACCCACCCGGCCATCGACGTCGAGATCGCCCGGGCCATCGCCGCCGCCCCGACCGGGTCGGTGGTCGTGCTCGACATGGCCGTCCTGGTCGAGACCCGGCTCGGTCGGGGCCAGTACACCGTCGTCGTCGTCGTCGAGGCGCCGGTCGACGTCCGCCTCGAGCGCCTGGCGGGTCGGGGCATGAACGCCGACGACGCCCGGGCCCGCATGGCCAGCCAGGCCACCGACGCCGAGCGCCGCGCCGTGGGCGACCTGTTCGTCGACAACGGCGGCGACGAAGCCGCACTCGAGCGAGCCGTCGACCACCTCTGGGTGGCGCTGCGGGCGTGGACGCGCCCGGTCGACACCGGCGACCTGTAGGCCGCCTGCGGCACCCCGCCCGGCGCTAGACCCGGAACCGCAGGGCGGCGAGACGTACGA
>JANPGL010000448.1:0-11925 GCA_031423915.1 Actinomycetes bacterium
TCTGCGCCGTGAGACCGGCGTCGCCCGAGCCTGCCGCCTGCAACAGGTCGACGGCCTGTTGCGAGTCGAGACCGGGGACCTCGAACGAGTCGCTGAGCTGGTTGCCGGCGGTCGAGGAGGCCACGACCACGGCCACGGCCACCAACAACCAGGCACCCACCGTCCACCAGGGACGGGAGGCGCAAGCGCGGCCGATGCGGTACAGCGTTCGAGACATGGTGGGACTCCTCGGGACGGGACGCTCCCATCGTCGGTGCGTCGGGGCGTCGCCGTCGTCGGCCCTACGGTCGGATCGGGCGGGCGTCCGGACGAGGCGCGCGTCGTCCTTTCGGCCGATCCACGCCGGCGGCGGCCCCCGTACGATGAACGACGTGCTCGACGCCTACCGCTCGTTCCTGGCCGAGCCACGGGTGCCCGATCCACCCGCCCGTTCGTGGCGAGACCGCGCCCTCGCGTCGGTCATGGTGGTCCTCGTCCTGTTCGAGGTGGCGGTGCGCGCCGACATGCCCCTTCGCCTCGCGTCGCTGGTGCTCGGCCTGGCGCTCGCCCCCACGCTGCTGTGGCGGCGGAGCCACCCTTTGGCCACGGTGGCGTGCGCCTTCGGGGCGTTGACCGCCTGCGATCTCCCCCGCTACCTCGGTGACCGTCCCCCGTTCGAGCTGTACTCGTCGGGGCTCGTGATGCTCCTGCCGTACGCGCTGTTCCGGTGGGGTTCGGGTCGTGACGCCGTGCGCGGCTTCGCCATCATGGTGGTGCCGGCCGTGGCGGCCACCGTGTTCGACTTCACGGGGGTGGCCGACGCCGTCGGCGGCTGGGCCGTGTTCCTGGCCGTCGCGGCGGTCGCTCTGGCCATGCGCTACCGGGGCCGCGCCCGCCAGCGCGAGCTGGCCGAGGTGAAGCTGGTGGAGCGCGAACGGCTGGCCCGCGACCTGCACGACACGGTGGCCCACCACGTATCGGCCATCGCCATCCGAGCCCAGGCGGGGCTGGCCACCGCGCCCACGAACCCCGGCGCTGCGCTCGATTCGCTGCGCATCATCGAGGCCGAGGCCTCGCGCACGCTGGCCGAGATGCGAGCCATGGTCCGCTACCTGCGCGTCGACGATCCAGCCGACCGTGCGCCCACCCCGCTGATCGGTGATCTGCCGCAGCTGGCCTCGGCCGGACCGGGCGGACCGCGGGTCGAGGTGGCGCTGGCCGGTGCGGTGGACGAGGTGCCCACCGCGGTGTCGACCGCCATCTACCGCATCGCCCAGGAGTCGGTCACCAACGCCCGACGCCACGCCCGCAACGCCACGCGCATCGAGGTCGGTGTGATCGCCGATCGCGACACCGTGCACCTGCGCGTTCGCGACGACGGCGAGAGCGCGGGCCACCGGAGCGTGGCGGGCTACGGGGTCCAGGGGATGATCGAGCGGGCCACGCTGCTCGGTGGCCGCTGCGAAGCCGGGCCGGACGCACGGCGCGGTTGGACCGTGTCCGCCGTGGTCCCGCGGAGGGAACCGACATGATCCGGGTTCTGGTGGCCGACGACCAGGAGATCGTCCGCACCGGGCTGACGATGATCCTCGACGCGCAGCCGGGCATCGAGGTCGTCGCTCAGGCGGCCGACGGGCACCAGGCGGTGGCGTTGGCCCGGCGCATGCGACCCGACGTGTGCCTGTTCGACATCCGCATGCCCGGCCTCGACGGCATCGAGGCCACGCGTCAGCTCGCCGGTCGCGACGTCGCCGACCCCATGGCGGTGGTCGTCATCACGACGTTCGATCTCGACGAGTACGTGCACGCCGCCCTGAAGGCCGGAGCCCGGGGCTTCCTCCTGAAGGACGCGGGCCCCGACCTGCTGCGCCAGGCGGTGGAGGCGGCCCACCGCGGCGACGCGCTCATCGCCCCGAGCGTGACCGCACGACTGCTGGGTGCCTTGGCGGGCGCCGTGGCGGGCCCGGCACCGGTGCAACCGGTCGACCCGCTCACCGACCGCGAGGAAGAGGTGCTGCTCACGGTGGCCCGGGGTCGCACCAACAACGAGATCGCGCTGGAGCTGCACATCAGCCTCAGCACGGTGAAGACGCACGTGGCCAGCCTGATGACGAAGGTCGACGCCCGCAATCGCGTCGAGATGGTGATCTGGGCGTACGAGACGGGGCGCGTGCGCGGCTGACCGAACCCGACGGGTCGACCGGGTGGGAGACTGGCGGCGTGCACCGCCGGCGAAGGGTCGACGGGGTCGAGCGTCGGGGTCCCGGCGACGGCCCGGTGATCGAGCTCGAGATCCTCGAGGCGAGCGTGGGACCCGTGGGTGCGCACCGCGGTGGCGATCGCCTCTCGCTGCTCGAGGTCGGCGTGCGCTACGGCAACCGTCGGGTGGTGCACGACGTGACCCTTCGGGTGGCGCCGGGCGAGGTGGTGGTGCTGATCGGCCACAACGGGTGTGGGAAGTCGAGCACGCTGCACGCCGTGTTCGGGCTCACACCGGTCTTCGGCGGTGAGGTGGTGATCGACGGCGTCGATGTGACCGGTGCGACCAGCGGGGCACGCCGTGAGCTCGGTGCCGCGTTCGTTCCGGCCAACGGTGAGGTGTTCGCCGACCTGACGGTGCAGCACAACCTTACCCTGGCGGCCGGTCCACGGGCCGCGCGCCAGCTCGTGTCACGGCGCACCGCCGAGGTGCTCGCCGTGTTCGGCGGCCTGGACCGCAGCCTGCACCGACCGGCGGGCGCCCTGAGCGGCGGCGAGCAACGCATGGTCGGGCTCGGCATGGCGCTGATGACGCGGCCCCGGTTGTTGCTGCTCGACGAGCCCACCAAGCACCTGGCGCCGGCTGCGGCCGCTCGCCTGCTCACCGTCGTCGCCGACCAGGCCCGCCAGCGGGACATGGGCGTGTTGATCGCCGAGGTGAACGTCGCGGCCGCCCTGCAGGTGGCCGACCGTGTCTACGTGATGCGCTCCGGGGCGGTGACCGCCGAGCACACCGGCGCCCAGCTGCTCGCGGCCGGGCCGACGACGTGGTGGGCGATGTTCTGACGCCTCGGCGCGGAGCGCACCGGTTCAGACGAAGCGCACGTCGACGTGGCCGAGGCCCTCGAAGTCGGCGCGGACATGGTCGCCGGCGGCCACCGGCACCATGCGCGTGCACGAGCCCGGCATGATCACGTTGCCCACCTCCAGCGCCACGCCGAACTCGGCGACCTTGTTGGCCAGCCACGCCACGGCCACCGCGGGGTTGCCGAGCACGGCGCCGGAAGAGCCGGTCTCGACGATCTCGCCGTTCTTGGTGAGGGTGGCGGCGATGAGCGCCGGGTCGATGTCGGTGAGCTTCGTCCGGTTGACGCCGAGCACCACGCCAGCCGACGACGCGTTGTCGGCGACCGTGTCCTGGATCTTGATCCTCCAGTCGCTGATGCGACTGTCGACGATCTCGATCGACGGCAGGATGCACTCGGTGGCCCGCACCACGTCGGCCACGGTGACGCCCGGACCTTCGAGCCGTTGGCCGAGCACGAACGCCACCTCGACCTCGGCGCGAGGCTGGCAGAAGCGGCTCATCGCCACCGAGGCGCCGGCGTCGACGAACATGTCGCCGAGCAGGTGGCCGTAGTCGGGCTCGTGGACGCCGAGCATCTGCTGCATGGCCTTGGCCGACAGGCCGACCTTGTGACCGCGCACCTGGGCACCGCGTGCGAGGCGCTTGGCGACGTTGCGCAGCTGGATCTCGTAGGCGTCCACCACATCGATGCCCGGGTAGGTCTCGGTGAGGGGCGCAATCGACCGCTTGGAGGCGTCGGCCTCCCACAGGGACAGCGCGGCGGCGTCGAGTTGCTCCGGGGTCAGCATGCGGCCGACCGTAGGTCGAGCCGACCGGTCGGACAAGCGGCGTTCACCCGATTGCACGTTCGTGCAGATTACCGCGCTATCGTGCACACCCGTGAGGATCCCGCCGTGCTGACCGCCGAGCGCAAAGCGCTCCTGCTGGCCCGGGTCGAGCGGGACGGGCGTCTCGTGGCCAAGGACATGGCGGTCGAGCTCGAGCTTTCGGAGGACACGATCCGTCGCGACCTGCGCGAGCTCGCCACCGAGGGCCGCGTCCAACGAGTGCACGGCGGTGCGCTGCGAGCCTCCCCTGCGATGGCCGCCTTCGCCGTTCGCCAGAGCATCCAGACCGACGGCAAGCAGCGCATCGCCTCCTTGGCCGCCTCGATGGTCGAGGACGACCAGACCCTGGTCCTCGACGGCGGCACCACCGCACTGGCGGTCGCCCGCGCCTTGCGACCAGACCTGCGGGCCACGGTGATCACGCACAGCCCCACCGTCGCGGTCGCCCTGGTCGACCACCCGACCATCGAGGTGTTCCTCGTCGGTGGCCGGCTCTACAAGCACTCCGTCGTCACGTGCGGGGCGGTGGCGCTGGAGGCCATCCAGTCCTTCCGCGCCGACCTGTGCTTCCTGGGCGTCACCGGGGTGCACCCCGAGGCGGGGCTGACGACCGGCGACGCCGAGGAGGCCGCCATCAAACGGGCCCTGGGCCGGCGGTGCGCCGACACGTACATCCTGGCGTCGGCCGAGAAGATCGGCGCGGTGTCGCCGTACCGCGTGATGGGGTGGGACGACGTGACCGCCGTGCTCACCGACGCGGGCGCCCCCACCGCCACGGTGCGCACGCTCCGGCGTCGCGTCGACGTCCGCGTCGCCGACGCTCCTCGGGCGAAGGGTCGCCGATGAGCCGGCAACGCCCACACGACACCCCGGCGGGCTCGAACCCCGACATCCGCAGCCTCACCGTCGAGGTCTTGGCCGACCACTGGTACGTGTTGCGTCGGGCCACGTTCGAGCAGCGCCAGCCCGACGGCACGTGGCGCGTCGAGCGACGCGAGGCCTACGACCGCGGCAACGGCGCCGTCGCCCTGCTGCACGATCCGGCCCGTGACACCGTGCTGCTGGTGCGTCAGTACCGGGCCCCCGCGCACTTGAACGACCATCCCGACGGGATGCTGCTGGAGGCCCCGGCCGGTCTCCTCGACGCCGGCGAGCACGCCGAGGAGGCCATGCGGCGCGAGCTCGAGGAGGAGGTCGGCCACCGGGTCGGCGCGCTCACGAGGCTGTGGACGCTCTACATGAGCCCCGGCTCGGTGACCGAGCACGTCACGTTCTTCGAGGGCACCTACAGCGCGGCCACCCGCCAGGGAGCCGGGGGCGGCGCGGCGGCCGAGCACGAGCGGCTCGATGTGGTCGAGCTCACCGTCGACGACGCGCTGGCCGCCGTCGCCGCCGGCACCATCGTCGACGGCAAGACCGTGCTGCTGCTCACGCATCTCGCCAGCCCTCGCGGGCTCGATCGCTCCGGCCACGGGCGCTGAGCTCGCTCCTCGCTCCCTCGAAGCAGGCGATCGCCCTACGGCCCATCGACCTCGTCCAGCTACCTTCGACGGTGATGAAGTTCGAACCGATCCGCACCATGCGGCTGATACTTCGGCCTCCTCTGCTCAGCGACGCCGAGGCTGCCTATCAGCGTCGCAGCCTTCCCGAGGTGGCCCGCTATCAGGACTGGGAGATGCCCTACACCCGCGAACGGGCAGAGAAGTCGATGGCCAGGACCGCGGCGATGGACGGCCCGGTCGACGGCAAGGGATGGACCATCACGGTGGTCGACGCCGAGTCGCCGGACCGGATCGTCGGCGACCTGGCCGTGGAGCTCAGATGGGGTGGTCGCAGCGGCTTCTTCGGCTACACCTTCCACCCTGACCACTGGGGACGGGGCTACGCCACCGAGGCCTCCGAAGCACTCGTCCACTACCTGTTCACCGAGGTCGGCGTCAGCCGGATCGAGTCGTCGTTGCACCCGGACAACCCGCCGTCGGCCCGGGTTCTGGAGGCGTGCGGGCTGACGTTCGAGGGCTTGACCCGCCAGTCGTTCTGGGTGGGCGACGAGTGCTCCGACGACATGCTGTACGGGATGACCCGCTCCGACTGGGATGCCTGGTGCGATCGTCCCCGCCACCGACCTCGCCGAGTGGAACTGGTGCCCGTCACCGCCGACAATCGGCGGGCGGTCGGCGGGCTCGTCACGCACAAGTCCCAGGAACGGTTCGTCTCCCCCATGCTCGGCAACTTCCGGGATGCGCTGCTGCCGCCGTCGGTGGATGGTGCCACCCTGGTGCCTTGGTGCCGGGCGATCGAGGCCGATGGCGAAGTCGTCGGCTTCATCATGGCTTCGGAGATGACCGAGACCCACGCCAACCCGTACCTCTGGCGGTTCCTGGTCGACCGGATGCATCAGCGGCGGGGCATCGGCTCGGCCGCGCTCGACCAGTTCGAGCGGTGGTGCCGGGATCGGGGGGCGACCGCCGTCGAGGTGTCGTGGACCGAGGGGCCCGGCTCGCCGGCACCCATGTACCTGGCTCGGGGCTATGCACCGTCGGGCACGCTCGACGATGGGGAGATCCACGCCGTCAAGCAGCTGACCTGAGCTCGACGAACGCCATCGCGTGGGTCGAAGTGCCGATGGCGAAGCGTTCAGTGTCCGATCTGCGTAGTGGGCGGAGCCAGCCGTGCAGCGGCTGCGTGGAGATGGCGCTGCTCGGGGATGCTCGTGGCCAGCTGTGCGGCGAGCAGGTACGCGGCGTGCGCCTCCTCGGGCCGACCGTCGAGCTCGAGCAGATGGGCGTGCACCGCATGGAGCCGGTGCGTGCGACGCAGGCGCGGATCGCCGAGCAGGGGTTCGATCAACCGCAGCCCGGCTTCGGGCCCGTTCACTTCGGCGATCGCGACGGCGCGGTTGAGCGTCACCACCGGCCCAGGGTCGATCGCTTGCAGCATGGCGTAGAGCTCATCGATCTGCGCCCAGTCGGTAGCGCCCGGACCGGCGGCCTCGTCGTGCACCGCGGCGATGGCGGCCTGGAGTTGATACGGGCCGACCGGACCGACCGGGAGCGCCGCCTCGACGAGCGCGACACCCTCGCCGATCCGCTGCCGGTCCCAGCGCGTCCGGTCCTGTTCGGCGAGCGGGACGAAGGATCCGTCGGCGCTCGTGCGAGCCGGCCGGCGGGCGTCGGTGAGGAGCATCAGGGCGAGGAGCCCGGCCACCTCGCCGTCATCGGGCAACACCCGGCGCAGCTCTCGAGCCAGCCGAATCGCCTCGGCGCCGAGTGACGGCGCGGTGAGATCGCCGCCTGTCGTCGCGGTGTGGCCCTCGGTGAACACGAGATACAGGACGTGAGCGACGGCAGCCACGCGCGCCGGCATCTCCGCCAGCGTCGGGGTGCCGAACGGTTCGCCCTCCTGCTCCAGACGGGCCTTGGCCCGAGAGATCCGCTGGGCCATCGTCGATTCGGGCACCAGGAACGAACGGGCGATCTGCGCGGTCGTCAGGCCGGCGACGGCGCGCAGCGTCAGGGCCACCTGCGACGAACGCGACAACGACGGATGACAGCAGAGAGCCATCACCGCCAGCGTGTCGTCACGCTCGACGGTTCTCTCGTCGAACGAAACCGGGCGGTCGGTGCCGGTCGCCCTGCCGACCGCCCGCTCTTCTCGACGTGCCCGGGCGTCGTCGGCGCGGAGACGATCGAGCAGCCGGCGCGACCCGACCCGGATCAGCCAGGCCTTGGGGTCGTCAGGCGTCCCCTCGAGCGGCCACTGTCGCGCCGCAGCGACCAGCGCCTCCTGGACGGCGTCCTCGGCCCCATCGAAGTGTCCGTAGCGCCGGACGAGCGCACCGAGCACGCGCGGCGCGAACTCGCGCCAGACCCCGTCGAGGTCGCGTTCCGTCACGCGTCAGGCCCGCCGGCCCACATGGCCGGCCGCAGCTCGATCACGTCCCCCGGGCTGGCGAACTTCGCCGCGATCTCCTCGGCCCGCTCCCGTGACTCGACATCGATGAGGAAGAACCCGGCCAGACGCTCTTTGGTCTCGGCATACGGGCCGTCGGTGGCGATGTGGCCGGATCCCTGCCACCGGTAGATCGTCGACGACACCGGGTCGGCGAGCGCCTCGGCCATGACGAGCTCACCCGACGCGGACATTGCCGTCAGCAGCTCCTCGAAGTTGCGGT
This sequence comes from Actinomycetes bacterium, assembly GCA_031423915.1. Taxonomy (GTDB): domain Bacteria; phylum Actinomycetota; class Acidimicrobiia; order Acidimicrobiales; family Ilumatobacteraceae; genus JANMAT01. The sequence goes on from JANPGL010000448.1 coordinate 8,048, forward strand.
CCATGACGGCCCTCACCGTGGGATCGAGCTGTCGTCCTTCCGCCGTGAAATCGCAGGTGGGATGGCCCCAAGGTTCGGGGTTCGAGTGGATGAGGATCACGTACTTCATGGTTGCTCCTCTCGTGAGGGCCGGCACCGATCGCCCTGGCCGCGGTACACGGACGTCGGAGCCACGAGCGCGTTCTCGACAATTCTGCCAACCGATGTCGATCTGGCCTCGGCGGCTCCGACGTCCGGAGTATGCATCGAACCCGAACGTGCCGACCATGACGCCGACCCTCGACACCGCCGCCATGCTGGCAGGCATCGCCAACCAGCAACGGCGCATCGTTGCCATCCTCGACGGGCTCCCCGACGAGACCCTGGTCCGGTCCGTCCTTCCGTCGGGTTGGACGTTCGCCGGCATGGTCCAGCACCTGACCCGGATGACCACGTTCTGGTTCGACTGCGTGCTGTCGGGCGACCCGTTCGTCCCACTGCCCGGCGACGACTTCGACGTCGCGCCCGGCGTCGCGGTCGCCGGGCTCGTCGGGCAGTTCGCGCTCGCCGGCGAACGTGGCTGCGCCCGGGTCGTGAACATCCCGATCGACGCCGCGCCCGCCTGGTGGCCGGCCGACATGTTCGGACCGTGGCGGCTCGACTCGGTGTTCGAGGTCCTGCTCCACGTCACCGTCGAGACGGCGACCCATGCCGGACACCTCGACGCCGCCCGCGAGCTCGTCGACGGCCGCACGTGGGTCTACGAGCTCGGCCGGTTGTCCGACCCCCGCTGACGAAGGGTTCGGGACGGCTTACGGTGACGGAGCGCCGCGCGTCGTCGTCACGGCGTCGCCGACCTCGACCCCGCCCGGGTCGTTCGCGTCGGTTGCGACGGGGGTCACGACGACGGCCTCCCCGATGTCCACGGCGACCTCGGCCGACCCGACGACCGGGGCGCGATGCAGCGGCGCAGAGGAAACGGAGGCGGCCTGCACCCAGACGGGCTCGGCGAGAATGGTCGGGACGGTCGGCGACCGTTCGCCCGAGCGCAGCTCGGCGAAGAACAGCCCGGCGGCGAGGAGGGCCAGCGCCGCGATCAGGAGGCGGCGGCGCAACTCGCCCGGTTCGTCGTCGGCCGACCGCTCGAGCAGCTCCTCGAGGTGGCGCTGCACGGCGTCGCTCCGGCTCGACAGCACGTCGCGCAGCACGCCGGTGTCGAGCGCGGTCAACGCCAGCGCGTGGCTCGGCGCGACGCCACGGGCGTCGTAGAGGAGCTCGAGGTACGTGAGCAGGATCCGGTCTTCCTGACGCTCACCCTGGGGCGACTCGCCGATCTCCACACCGACGGTTCCCGCCACGAGGTCGACGACGACCCGCGATCGACCGACGGGGAACAGCGCCCGCGGCACGCGGTAGCTGTCGACGATGTGCTCCAAGTCGTCGAGGCCGAGGCACGTCCGGTCGACTTCGAGACGGACGACTTCGATGGGCTCTTGCAGCCCGCGACGGCTCACGGTTTCGACGGACTCGTCCGCCCCGACGCGGAACTGATGGAGCAGCACGCCGAGCGGCGGCAACGGCACGGGGTTCGGCACGATCTGGATCGTCTCCATGCTGCACCAAACGGCGCCGGATCCTGCGAGGTGAGCATCCCGTGAGGCAACTTGCGGGTTCCTTGAGCCCGGCGTGGTGCCTGCGACGGCTTCGCCGTGGAGGACGGCTGGATCCACCTCCCCGACGGCACGCTGCTCGCCACCGTCCGCCAGGCCCTCGCCGGCTGACCGGCGCCCATCGCTGCTGGCGGGGCTGGGTGACCTCCGGGCGACGCAGTCGCCATTCTTCGCCGGAAGTGGAATGAAATGCACCTGCGTTGGGGGATCGGGGCCGCCGCCGCGCTTCTCGGTGTCGCTGTGGACGTAGGGGTCCACCGTCACACCGAGATCAGCGGAAGACGCGCTCGATGTGGTCGACGACGATCGGCGCGATCACGTCGGCGTCGCCACCGCAGGAAGAACTGATATTCCCAACGCAGTCGCATTTCGGTGCAGGGGGTGGAAGGAAACGCACCTGCGTCAGGGTGGCCGGGCCTCAGCGGCCAGTCCGCCGCCTGTCCGACGCCGCTGACTGTGACCGTGCCGAGGTGGGCGACACGGCGGTCACACGGGAGCCGGCGCCGAGCGGCGCGGCTGCCGGCGAAGACCGTCCAGCCGGCCTCGATGGCCCGGCCGCGCCGCCGAGCCAGTCGACCAGCAGCGCCACGGAATCTCGCGTGCTCGCCCGGCGGTTCAGTCGCCCATCTTGGCGACGAGCCGGCCCGTCACCTCGCCGCGACGCAGGCGCTCCAACCCCTCGGGGATCTCGTCGAACGTGATGTCGGTCGTCGACGGGCTCAGCTGGCCCGAGGCGAAGTACCCGTAGATGCCGGCCACGTCGTCGACGCCGCCACCGGCCGACCCGACCAGCTCGGCCTGCTTCAGGATGAGCGCCTTCGTCGAGATCGTGGCCTCGAGACGACCCATGCCCACCTGCACCACACGGCCGCGGGGACGCACCGTCTCGAGCGCCTCGGCGGTGGTGGTGCCGAAGCCCGCGAGGTCGACGATGGCATCGAGGCCGACACCGGCGAACTCGGTGATCGAACGAGCGATGCGCGTGATGCCGAGCGGCTCGGCCAGCTCCCACACCGCCTCGTTGATCTCGGCCACGTAGACCTCGGCGCCCGCCAGCACCGCGACGCGCGCGCCGATCTGGCCGAGGCCCCCGAGCCCGATGATGCCGAGCTTCATGCCCGGGCCGGCCTTGGCCTTGCTGATCACCGCGTGGTGCGACGTCATGCCGGCGTCGGTGCCCATGGCGCCCAGCGCGAACGACACGTTGTCGGGGATCCGCACGAGCGCCCCGGCCGGCATGGCGCATTGGAACGAGTAGCCGCCGTCGCGCCGGTACCCCGGCGCGCCGGCCGCGGGCGACGGGCACAGCCCGACGCGGTCACCGACGGCCCAACCGGTGACGCCCTCGCCCAGCGACCGGATCGAGCCGGCCACCTCGTGGCCCATCGTGATGGGCCGCTTCACGAGCATCGAGAGCCAGCCCTCGTCCTCGAGCATGCCGACGTCGGAGTGGCACAGGCCGGCGGCCTTGATGTCGATGACCACCTCGCCCGGCGCGGGAGTGGGCTCGTCGACCTCGGCCAGCACGAGCGGCTCGTGGGTGTTGGTGAACTGCCAGGCGCGCATGGTGCGGCTCCTCCTCAGTGCTCGACGACGGTGCCGCCGTCGACGTTCCAGGCCTGCCCCGTCACCCACGCACCCTGGTCGGAGCACAGGTAGACGACGGTGTGGGCGATGTCGTCGCCCGACCCGGCGCGGCCGAGCGGGATGAGCGTCTGCACGAACTGGTCCCATTCGGCCTCGCGACCGATGTCGTCCATGCGCGACGTGTCGATGATGCCGGGACAGATGGCGTTGACCCGAACGTTCGCCGCCGCCACCTCGCGCGCCATCGACGCCGTGAGCGCGTGCAGGCCCGCTTTCGACGCGGCGTACGCGGAGGTGTTGGCGCCCATGCGCTTGCCGGCGATCGACGAGATGTTGATGATCGACCCACCCCGGCCGGCCCGCACCAGCTCGCCACCGAACACCTTGCTCATCAGGAACGAGCCCGTCAGGTTCACGTCGATGACCTTGCGCCAGTCGGCCGGGTCGAGGTCGATGACCGGCTTGCGGTCGTCGCCGCGCGCCGCGCCGGCGTTGTTGATCACGATGTCGACGCGACCGAACTCCTCCATCACCTGGGCGGCCAGCCGCTCGACGGCGGCGTGGTCGCTCACGTCCGACACGAGCGGCAAGGCGCGCCGGCCGAGGGCGCGCACCTCGTCGGCCACGGACTCGATGTCGCGC
>JANPGL010000449.1:0-1573 GCA_031423915.1 Actinomycetes bacterium
CCGGTCCGGCGCCCGAGCCTGAAGGAGTGAGCGAAGCGTTCGGCGAGTCCGGGCACGTGCCTGGCCGTGCGAAGCGGGGCGACTACTGCGCGGTCGCCACGAGGACGGACCGCATGCATCACGTCGACGCCTACGTCGACGCCGTGGTCGTCGAGGTGCAGCGTGCCGTGGCGGCAGGCATGCCCGTTGCCACCAGCGTGTTCGTGGGCGGTGGCACGCCCTCGCTGCTCCCGGGTGAGCAGCTCGGGCGCATCCTCGACGAGATCCCCCGCGCCGCAGGCGCCGAGATGACCGTCGAGTGCAACCCCGACACGGTGACCGCTGAGCTGCTGGCCTCGTACGTGGCCCACGGGGTCGATCGGGTCAGTCTCGGCGTGCAGTCGATGGTGCCGCACGTGCTGGCGTCGCTCGGCCGCAGTCACGATCCGGACAACGTGATCCGGTCCGTGGAGCTCGTGCGTCGGTCCGGCCTGCGGACGTTCAACCTCGACCTCATCTACGGGGTGGCGGGGGAGACGACCGACGACTGGGCGCGCACGCTCGATGCCGCCCTCGCCCTGGAGCCGCCCCACGTCTCGGCGTACGGGCTCACCGTCGAGGCAGGGACGCCGCTGGCCGACGCGCCCGAGCGCCATCCCGACGACGACGACCAGGCCGACAAGTACGAGCTTGCCGACGACGCGCTGGCCTCGGCCGGTCTGGCCAACTACGAGATCTCGAACTGGGCGAAGCCCGGCCACGAGTGCCGCCACAACCTGTTGTACTGGGCGCAGGGCGACTACCTCGGGTTCGGTTGTGCTGCGCACTCCCATCGTGCGGGTCGCCGCTGGTGGAACGTCCGCACGCCCGATCGCTACGTGTCACTCGTCGGCGCCCACGAGCCGACCGAGGCCGCGGCGGAGGAGCTCGACGCGCCCACGCGCCGCTTCGAACGTCTGGAGCTCGCGCTGCGCACCCGCGACGGCGTGCCGGCCGGTGCGCTGGACCCGGCCGGGCTCGAGGGACTGGTCGAGACCAGGGGTGAGCGGGTCGTCCTGACGAGGGCAGGTCGGCTGCTGGCCAACGAGATCGCGCTCCGGCTCGAGGTCGACTGACGCCCGACACTCGTCACGCGCCAGACGTCACAGCAGCCCGTCGTGCGTTCCGCAAGGCCGGGCGCATACGGTCGATGGGGTTGCACCCGCCGGCAGGTGGGGTGGTCGTGGTCGTAGGTCTGGTCGTGGTCGCAGGCGGTGCAGCTGGCATCACGTCCGACCCGGGGTTCGTCCCCGGCGTCGGACGGGTTCGCCGACCCTGCTCGGTCCTCGGTCCTGCCGCATCAGGCTGGGGCCCCGGGCGCCGGTGCTGCTATCGTGGTCAACCGCTACGGGCGCGTAGCTCAGTTGGTTAGAGCACTACCTTGACACGGTAGGGGTCTGCGGTTCGAGTCCGCACGTGCCCACCACACCTGCCAGGTCAGCCCTGGTTTCGGAGCCGCCTTCGGGCGGCTCTTCTGTTCCAGGTGCGTACCGGGCGTCAAGTCCTCATCTGGTTCCCGCCGCGGCCGATGAGGGGGGCATGAGCTCCGTCCTCG
>JANPGL010000450.1:0-3795 GCA_031423915.1 Actinomycetes bacterium
AGGCCGGCCAGTTCGGCGCGCTGCCGGGCCGACAGCGGCCCTAGGAGCTCGTGCTCGAGCGCAAGATGGCCGACCGCCACCCGGTCGACGAGCTCGAGCCCCGCCGGCGTGAGGCGCACGATCACCTTGCGTCGGTCCTCGGCCGACGTGCGGACCACCAGCCCGCGCGCCTCCAGCCGATCGACGCGATTCGTGATGGCGCCGGTGGTCACCATCGTGTGGCGCACGAGTTCGCCGGCCGACAGCTCGTAGGGCTCGCCGGCCCGCCGCAGCGTGGCGAGCACGTCGTACATCCACGCCTCGATGTCGAAGCGGGCGAAGTTCTCGGCCAGGCGTAGGTCGACCAGCCGGCTCAGGCGGGACACGCGCCCGATGACGTGCAGCGGGGAGACGTCGAGATCGGGCCGCACGGCGCCCCACTGCGCCGTGATCCGGTCGACGGCGTCGGTCGGGGTGCGGGTCACGACCTGGATCGTACATCGCCATCCTGTTGACGTTAAGAATCTCAACGTTAAGATGTCTCGCATGGCGATGGACTCGTGGAGCCGACGGCGGGTGGTCACCGCCACGGTGGTGGCCCCCATCTCGTGGGGCACGACGGCCATCACCATCACCGAGTTCCTCCCCGCCGGCCGGCCATTGCTGGTGGCGGCGATGCGCGTGCTGCCGGCCGGCCTGGTGCTCGTGGCGCTCGGCTCGCGCCAGCCGGGTTGGCGACCCCGCGGCCGGGAGTGGGCGCGCTACGCCGTAGTGGCGGCTTGCAACTTCGCCCTGTTCTTCCCGCTCCTCGCCGCCGGCATCTACCGGCTGCCCGGCGGCGTCGCCTCGTCGGGCGGCGGCCTGCAGCCCCTGCTGGTCGCCGCCCTCACGTGGCTGCTGCTGCGGCGCCGCCCGCGCCCCATCGACCTGGCCGTGGGCGTCGTGGCGGCCATCGGGGTGGCCATGGTCGTGATCCGTCCGGGCGCCGGGTTCGACCGCGTCGGCCTGCTGGCCATGGTGAGCGCCAACACGGCCTTCGGTCTGGGGGTCGTGCTCACCAAGCGCCTCCCGGTGCCGGTGAACCGGACGGCCACGACGGGCTGGCAGCTGCTGCTCGGCGCGGCGCTGCTGGTGCCTTTGGCGTTGGTGGTCGAGGGGCTGCCCCCTTCGCTGAGCGCCCGCAACGTGGCCGGCTTCGCCTACCTCAGCCTGTTCGGCACCGGGCTCGCCTACATCGTGTGGTTCAACGGCATCCGACGCCTGCCTTCCGTAGCGCCACCGCTGCTCGGGCTGGCGGCGCCGGTCACGGGCGCGGCGCTCGGGTGGATCGTGCTCGGGCAGTCCCTCTCGCCCGTGCAGATCCTCGGGTTCGTGCTCGCCCTCGGCGCCATCTCGTACGGCGCGCTCCAGGGCTCGACGGCCGCACGGGCCGACGTGGCGCCGCGCCGCACCATCCGTCAGACGATGCGGTTCTTGTGGCCCTCCCAGTAGGCGTCGCGCAAGACCCGCTTGTAGAGCTTGCCCGTGGGTAGCCGAGGGAGCTCGGCCAGGAAGTCGACCGAGCGCGGGCACTTCTGCCGGGCCAGGTGCTCGTGGCAGAACGCGATGAGCTCGGCCCCCACCTCGGGTGACTCGGCGACGCCCGGCATCAGCTGCACGACGGCCTTGACCTCCTCGCCGAGGTCCGGGTTGGGCACACCGAACACGGCGGCGTCGGCCACCTTGGGGTGCGTGATGAGCAGGTTCTCGCACTCCTGCGGGTAGACGTTCACCCCGCCCGAGATGATCATGAACGTGGCCCGGTCGGTCAGGAACAGGTGGCCGTCGGGGTCGAGGTAACCGACGTCGCCCACGGTCGACATGGAGCCGTCGGCCGAGCGGGCCTCGGTCGTCTTCGACGGGTCGTGGAAGTACTCGAACGGCGTGGCCGTCTTGAACCAGAGCGTGCCCGGCACGCCCTGGGGTAGCTCGCGGCCCTCGTCGTCGAGCACGTGGAGCTCGCCCAGGATGATCTTGCCCACGGTGCCCTTGTGCTGCAGCCACTCGTGGCTGTCGCACGCCGCGAAGCCGAGGCCCTCGGTGGCGCCGTAGTACTCGTGGACGATCGGACCCCACCACTCGATCATCTGCTCCTTGACCGGCACGGGGCAGGGCGCGGCCGCGTGGATGGCGACCTCGAGCGACGAGAGGTCGTAGCGGGCGCGCACGTCGTCGGGCAGCTTCAGCATCCGGCTGAACATCGTGGGCACGAGCTGGCTGTGGGTCACCGAGTACTTCTCGACGAGCGCCAGGTACTCCTCGGGGTCGAAGCGCTCCATGATGATCGCCGTGCCGCCGCACCGGATCGTGAGGCCCACGGCGCCCTGGGGTGCCGAGTGGTAGAGCGGCGCGGGTGACAGGTAGGTGAGGCCCTCGCGGTACTTCCACATCCCGATGAGGAACACGAACAGGCCCAGCGCGTCCTTCGGTGCGGCCTCGGGAAGCGGGCGCAGGATGCCCTTCGGGCGGCCGGTAGTGCCCGACGAGTAGAGCATCGAGGTGCCCAGGTACTCGTCCGCGATGGGGGTGTCGGGGAACGCCGCCACGGCCGTCACGTAGTCCTGGAAGCGGTCGTCGAGCCGGTCGAGCCCGTCGAGGCCGCCGACGACGAGGCACCGCGTCACCCTGGGGCACTGGTCGAGCGCCTCGCGGGCCACGGCGTACTTCGCCCGTGACGTCACGAGGAGCTGCGAGTCGGAGTTCTGCAGGATGTACGCCAGCTCGTCGGCCGTGAGGTAGGAGTTGACGCACGTGTAGTAGAGCCCCGACCGCTCGCCGGCCCCGTTGCACTCGAGGTAGCGGTCGTTGTTCTCCATGAAGATCGAGTAGTGGTCGAGGCGTTGCAGGCCGTGCGCCCGCAGCAGGTGCGCGAGGCGGTTCGTGCGCGCCTCGTACTCGCGGTAGGTCACCGCCTCGCCCGTCGACGCCATGATGAAGGCGGGCTGGTCGGCCCGCGTCACCGCGTACTCGCCTGCGTACATTCGTCGTTCCCCCTCGGTCGGACGTCGTCACGGTACCGCCCGGCTACCGTGCCGCGCATGAGCGACGAGATCCGCCCCTTCCGCGTCGACGTGCCCGAGGCCGTGCTGACCGACCTGCGCGAGCGCCTGGCCCGGACCCGCTGGCCCGACCAGATCCCGGGCTCCGAGTGGGGCTACGGCACGGAGATCACGACGCTGCAGCGATTGTGCGAGCACTGGCGCACGTCGTTCGACTGGCGCGCCGCCGAGGCCCGACTGAACTCGTTCCCCCAGTTCACGACGACCATCGACGGGCAGAACGTCCACTTCCTCCACGTGCGCTCGCCCCACGAGGGTGCGCTCCCGTTGCTCGTCACGCACGGCTGGCCGGGCTCGGTGTGGGAGTTCATGCGCGTCGTCGAGCCGCTCACCGACCCGACCCGCTTCGGCGGCCGGGCCGAGGACGCCTTCCACGTCGTCGCCCCGTCGTTGCCGGGCTACGGCTTCTCGGGCCCGACCACCGAACCGGGCTGGGACCCGTACCGCGTGGCCGAGACGTGGAAGGTCCTCATGGCCCGCCTCGGCTACGACCGCTACGGCGCGCAGGGCGGCGACTGGGGCGCCATCGTCACGTCGAACCTCGGCACGATCGACGCCGACCATCTGGTGGGCATCCACGTCAACATGGTCATCGCCCGGCCGCCCGACCCGGCCAACCCCACCGACGGTGTGCAGCCCGACGAGATCGAGGGCATGCAGGCCATCGCTCACTTCCAGGAGCACGAGACCGGCTACCAGCAGATCCAGGGCACCAAGC
>JANPGL010000451.1:0-5335 GCA_031423915.1 Actinomycetes bacterium
CTTCGAGCTGTGAGGCACAGATGAGCACTGGCATCATCATCGCCATCGTCGCCGTGGGTCTGGTCCTCGTGGCCGGGCTCCTGGTGGCAACGTTGCGGCGGAACGACCTGCGCCGTGGCGCCGGATTCCTGTCCCGCGAGACCGTGGCCCGTGACGAGGCGGCGGCTTCCACCGACCTGGTCGGCGTGGCCTCGGGCCGCGAGGTCGAGCGGGCAGCGGTCGTTTCCCGGTCGCAGGCGCTCGAGGCGGCTACCAGCCTGCCCCCGGCGCCCTACGCACCGCTCGACTCCGATGCCGTCGGCGTCAGCCGTCGTCACTTCTTCAACATCTCGCTCATCTCGCTCATGATCCTGGGTCTGTCGGGCTTCGGTGCCGCGTGCATCGGCTTCCTGTGGCCCCGCCTCGGTGGCGGCTTCGGCTCGAAGGTCAACGCGGGCAAGGTGAGCGACATCAAGACCGCCATCCGGGCCAGCAAGGGCTTCTACTACCTGGCCGAGGGCCGTACCTGGATCACCGAGTACCCGACCACGGCGCTCGAGAAGGCCCGGTCGGCCTACGGCGGCCCGGTGCTCGCCGGCATGGAAGCCGGCATCGTGGCGCTCTACCAGAAGTGCCCGCACCTCGGTTGCCGCGTGCCCGAGTGCACCACGTCCCAGTGGTTCGAGTGCCCCTGCCACGGTTCGCAGTACAACCGGGTGGGCGAGAAGAAGGGCGGTCCGGCCCCCCGCGGCATGGATCGCTTCCCGGTCACGATCACGCCCGACGGCTCGATCGTGATCGACACGTCGGCGCCCGTGCAGGGCCCGGCCATCGGTACCAACACGACCGGTCAGGAAGCCGAGGGGCCGCACTGCATCGGTGGCGGAGAGGGGAAGCACTGATGTTGCTCGCTGCGAGCGACGCACCGCGCACGATCGCCTACGTGATCGCCGCGGTCGTCCTGACGGTGTGGCTCGTCTACGTCTGGAGCAACGTCCGCGCCGGTCGTGCCGAGGCCGGGAGCGAGATCGAGCTCGCCCCGAACCGGAAGCCGTACTACGACGACGAGGTCCTGGAGGGGCGCCGCCTCGAGCGCGTCCAGCTCATCGGTCTCGGCATGCTGCTGATCAGCGCGGTCGGCCTGCCGCTGTACTGGCTCGCCGAGCCCGGTCGCCAGGCCGGGGCGGTCAACGGCTACGAGAAGCGGTTCGCCTCCTGGGGCTCCCAGCTGTTCGCCACCACGGCCGACGGCGGCTTCAACTGCGCCGGCTGCCACGGCGGCATGGGCGGCGCCGGTGGCGTGGCCGCCTACACGGTCACCGACCCGACGACGCAGGAGGTCAAGGCCGTCAACTGGCTGGCTCCCGCGCTCAACACGGTGATGTACCGCTTCACCGAGGACGAGGTCCGCTTCATCCTCGTGTACGGCCGCCCCTACTCGCCGATGTCCCCGTGGGGCCTCGCCGGCGGTGGCCCCATGAACGACCAGCAGATCAACAACCTGATCGCCTACCTGAAGAGCATCCAGCTCCCGCAGGAGGGGTGCACGAAGGACAAGCCGCTCTGCAAGATCGCCGGGGAGCCGGTGAACCAGACCGACCAGGCCAAGGTCGGCGTCGAGGCCCAGAAGCTGGTCGACGACGGCAAGTACAAGACCCTGGGCGAGGCGTTGTTCAACCTCGACCTGTCGAGCGGCGCCTTCTCGTGCGCCAGGTGCCACACAAAGGGGTGGAGCTACGGCGACCCGCAGGCATCCGGCGGCGGGGCCATGGGCCCCAACCTCACCGGTGGTTCCGAGGCGCGGCAGTTCCCGGTGGCCGCCGACCAGTCGGCGTTCATCTGCAAGGGCAGCGAGTTGGGCAAGAAGTACGGCGCCCAGGGCCAGGGATCGGGCAAGATGCCCGGGTACTGCGGCCTGCTGACGCAGGCGCAGATCGACGCCATCGTCGAGTACGAGCGAGGACTGTGATGCATGCGTTGACGCTGGCGTTCGGCTGGTTCCCCGAGGTCAAGGGCATCACCGTCGTCCTCATCGGGGCCGGCGTGATGATCGGCGGCTCCTACCTGATCGTGGCCACGAACATCGGTGGCCGCTTGGGCCTGCTCGTGACCATGGCCGGCCTGTTCGGCTGGATGGCGAGCATGGGCATCATCTGGTGGTCCTACGGCATCGGCCTCAAGGGTCGAGAGCCGACCTGGAAGCCCAAGGAGATCATCACGAGCGACCTCACGGCCGCCCGCTACAAGATCGCCAACGACCCTGCGCTGCTGCAGGCGACGGAGACCGAGCGCTCGGTCGGCTGGATCAAGCTGAACGAGGCCAACCCGAAGCGTGGTCAGACCGTCGCCTCGGCCGACGAGATCGTGCAGAAAGGCGGCGTGTTCGCCGTCGGCGACTACCAGGCCGTCGCCGTGTACGACAAGGGCGGCGAGCGGTGGCCAAAGATCACCTTCAAGGCCGGCAAGTTCGGCGAGGTGAACCTCGACTACATCGCGTTCCGGCACAACCCCCATTACGCCGTGGTCGAGCTGATGCCGCTCGTCAAGCAGGCCACCGAGCCGGGCAAGGCGCCGCCGACGCCCATCGTCGACACGTCGCAGCCGCCGCGGTTCGTGGTCATGATCCGCGACATGGGGTCGAAGCGTCAGCCGTCGGTGTTCATCACGCTGGGCTCGTCGATCATCTTCGGTCTGCTGTGCTACATGCTTCACAAGCGCGACCGGATCGTGACCGCCAACCGGTCGGGTGCACTCGTGCCCGCCACTGCGGGGGACTGAGCGCCGGTGGGGCAGTACCTGCCCGTTCTTGCGCTCGGGGTGCTGGCGGCACTGTTCGCCGCCGGTTCGTTCCTGGCGTCGGGACTGTTGAACAAGGCCAAGCCGAACTCGGCCAAGGTGGCGCCGTACGAGTGCGGCATCGTGCCGAGCCGCGAGCTCCCGGAACGCTTCCCGGTCAGCTTCTACCTCGTCGCCATGCTGTTCATCATGTTCGACATCGAGATCATCTTCCTGTACCCGTACGTGGTGAACTACCGCGAGCTGGGCACCTACGGGCTGGCCGAGGTCGTGTCGTTCTCGGTGGTGTTCTTCCTCGCCTTCGTCTACGTCGTCGCTCGCGGCGCGCTCGACTGGGGTCCCGCTCAGCGGGCGAAGCGCCTCGATCCCGCCGTGTCCGCAGAGCGGACGACGGCGACCACGGTGCGGCGCGTCGGCCTGGAGGGGCGCGAAGAGCTGCCCGAACGAGCGGCCTGAGAGAGGATTCCCCGAACCATGGCTCTCAAGGACATCCTGGACGACGGCCTCGCCGGCCTGAACCACGGCGCCATCACCGGCCGGCTCGAAGACCTGGTGAACTGGTCGCGGGCGCGCTCGTCGTGGCCCGCATCGTTCGGCCTGGCGTGCTGCGCCATCGAGATGATGGCGACGGGCGCCGCCCACTACGACATCAGCCGGTTCGGCATGGAGGTCTTCCGGGGCTCGCCCCGGCAGGCCGACATCATGATCGTGGCGGGCCGGGTCTCGCAGAAGATGGGCCCGGTGCTCCGTCAGGTCTACGACCAGATGATGAACCCCAAGTGGGTCATCTCGATGGGCGTGTGCGCCTCGTCGGGCGGCATGTTCAACAACTACGCCATCGTCCAGGGCGTCGATCAGATCGTTCCGGTCGACGTGTACGCGCCGGGGTGCCCTCCGACGCCCGAGACGCTCATCCATGCCATCGAGACGCTGCACGGTCTCATCGAGAACGGTGAGATCCTGCGCCGGCGCGCCGCCACGGGCGGCGGGGCGCACATCCACGTCGAGGAGAAGTCCGGCGGCCCCCGCCCGGTGACCCTCGCCCTCACCAAGCGGTGACCTGTGACCGACAACGCTGCAGACCAGGCGCCCGAGAGCGCCTCCGCCACCCCTGAGCCCGAAACCCTGCACGGGTGCCCCGTGTCGTACAGCCGCGACCAGCGCGTCGTGCACGTCGGGCGCGACCGGTACGCCGCCGTGCTCAAGCTCCTCGTGGCCGACGGGTACGTCATGTGCACGGACCTCACCGGGGTCGACTACCTGACGCACCCGGGTCGCCCGTTGCCCGACGGCGTGGTCAGCGAACGGTTCGAGGTGGTGCTCAACCTGATCGACACCGCCGCACCGCGGCGGCTGCGGGTGCGGGTGCAGGTGCCGGTCGACGACGCCACGCTGCCGAGCGCGTTCGACGTGTGGCCCGGCACCGAGGCGATGGAGCGCGAGACGTTCGACATGTTCGGGATCGCCTTCACCGGCCATCCCGACCTGACGCGCATCCTGATGCCCGAGGACTGGGTCGGGCACCCGCTGCGCAAGGACTACGAGGTCGGGAGCATCCCGGTGCAGTTCAAGAGCGTCGGAGAGAGGTGAGCGGGCCGTGACCGTGACCGAGCCGAACGTCGCGCAGACGAACGAAGGTGACCAGGAGCTCAAGCCGCGCCACGAGCAGACCGCGGCGGAGCTGCTGCGCGAGGTGGGTGCCGTCCTGCGCATGTCGGAGGCCGAGGTGGCCGCGCTGACCGACGCGGACGCCGACCCCGCCGACGACCAGACCATGATCATCAACATGGGCCCGCAGCACCCCTCGACCCACGGGGTGCTGCGCCTCATGCTCGAGCTCAAGGGCGAAGAGGTCCTGCGCTGCAAGCCGATCATCGGCTACCTGCACACGGGCATGGAGAAGACCGGCGAGCAGCTGACGTTCCTGCAGGGTCCCACCAACGTGACCCGCATGGACTACCTCAGCCCGCTCAACAACGAGCTGGTGTTCTCGATGGCCACCGAGAAGCTGCTGGGCATCGACGGCGACATCCCCGAGCGCGCCGTGTGGATCCGCATGCTCATGGCCGAGCTCAACCGCATGTCGAGCCATCTGCTCTTCATGGCCACCAACGGCATGGACATCGGCGCCGTGTCGATGATGATCTACGGCTGGCGCGAGCGCGAAGAGGTGCTGCGGTTCTTCCAGAAGGTCACGGGCCTGCGGATGAACCACAACTACATCCGCGTGGGCGGTGTGGCCGCCGACCTGCCGCCGGGCTGGCGCGACGACGTGCTGAACCTGCTGGAGCTCATCCCGCCGCGGCTCGACGAGTACGACGTCCTCATGACCGGTCAGCCCATCTGGCGTGAGCGGCTCCAGGGCGTCGGCATCATCACGGCCCAGGAGGCTCTGGCGCTCGCCGCCAGCGGCCCGATCCTGCGCTCGACGGGTGTGCCGTGGGACCTGCGCCGCTCCCTTCCGTACCTCCACTACGACGAGATGGACTTCGACGTCATCGTGGGTACGTATGGCGACGCCTTCGATCGCTACGCCATCCGACTCAACGAGATCCGCGAG
>JANPGL010000452.1:0-3719 GCA_031423915.1 Actinomycetes bacterium
GTACGTCATGCCCGCCGGCAGGTAGGGCAGCGGGGACCCGTAGGCGCGCCACGTCGTGCCCCGGTCGGCCGACACCAGGATCGTGCTGCCGAACGACGCCAGCCGACCATCGGGCAGCTCGACCAGGCCGGCGGTCGACGCCGCCAGGCGCCCGGCACCTCCCGCCTTGGTCCACGTCACACCGGCGTCCGTGCTCCGGATCACCCCGCCGCTGTTGTCGAGCAGCCAGTACCAGGTGCCGTCCTTGGCCACGAGCATGCGCCCGATCACGGGGCCGACGAACACCTGGGTCCAGGTCGCGCCGCCGTCGACCGTGCGGTACACCCCCGACTTTGCCCCGGTGCGCGATCCGACCAGGTGCGTGGTGGCGTTGACGACGTGGACCGACGAGGTGAACCCGACGTCGACGCCGGCACCCAGCGCGGCACCGACGTCCGTCCACGTCTTGCCACCGTTCGCCGATCGGTACACGAGGTTCGACTCGTGACCACCCGCCAGCAGGGTGGCGCGCGCCGGGTCACTCAGGTCGACGGACACCGAGTCGAGGTGGCGCACGTCGCCCAGCGCCACGAACGACTTTCCGCCATCCGTCGTCTTGAACACTCCGAGCGTGCCGTACGCACCCGACTCGTACCACGAGTCCGGCGTCGCCGGGTCGTACACGACCGAGGAGACGCGGTGATCGATCACGGCCGATCCCTTCGCCGCACCCAGCGGCTGCCACGTCGGTGCCCCGCCGACGCTGACGAAGATGCCGCGCAGGGCGATCCCGACGACGACCCCGTCGTCGCTCGGGCGCGCCGACACGTACGAGACGTTGCCGCACTCCGACGACACGCCGACGAGGTTGCCGGCGACGGGCACCCACGGCTTGGCCGGGATCGTGCTCGTGGTCGATCGCGCCACCCCGGCCGACGTCGTGGCGCCAGGGACGGAGCTCCGCGCCGTCCCCGCGGTGGTCGGCACGAGGGTGGAGCGCGACGGCGGTACGGCGGTCGTGGTCGTCGTCGGTTCCGGACCGAGCGCGTACTGCACGGGAGCCCGACCGCAGGAGGCGCCGATCACCACGAGGACGAGGCTGGGCGCCACACGTCGAAAGCGCCTGGGGGCGGGTCTCATGCGCAGCATGATGCGCGGCGGCCGACGGGCCGGTGATGGCGAGACCTCACGAGTGCGTCAACACGCCGCAAGCACCATCGAGCGCGGTCAGCACGCTACTGATCGCGCAGAATCACGCGCACACACGACGATGGTTGCATGACACTCTGCTACGGCATCGAGGTGCCCTCGAGCGTGGTGGACGCCCCCGACCGCCGGCGCAGTCTGGGCAGGAGCACACCGCCACCCGTCGCCGGCCGCTCGACGAGCTCGGCGAACACCCACGCCACGGCCACGATGAACGGGACCACCACCACGAGGTGGACGAGTACGGCGGAGGCTCGACCCAGCCCGGCTTTGCCGGCCACCTTTTCGGTGAGCCGCAGGATCGGGTGTTGGATCAGGTACAGGCTGTAGCTGAACGCGCCGAGCTGCACCATGCGGCGGCTCCCGAACGACCGGGCCAGGATGCCCGGCCGGCCGTCGGCGACGCGCATGGCCGAGACCCACCCTGCGTTCACGGCGCACAGGGCGAACACGCTGACGATCCCGTCGGACACGGGCCCGGGCCACGAGTCCGCGCCCCCCACCGCCCCCATCACGCACACGGCGGCGAGCGACGCCGCGGTGAGCAGGCCCCACGGCGCCCGCTCTCGCCACCACGTTCCCTTCATCGTGGGCGAGAAGCCGATCACCGCTCCGAGCATGCCGAGCGCGAACGAACCGAGGAGCCACGGACCGGCCCAGAACCCGTTGTGGTCGAGGGGCAGCACCAACCACGGCAACGAGCCGAGCAGCCAGGCCAGCACCACCACCACCACGATGTTGGTCCGCCTCAGCACGGGGAGCAGCAGCAGCGCGAACACGAAGTAGATCTGCCACTCGGTGGCGACGCTCCACATGGGCCCGTTGATTCGGAACGCCCAGTCGAACCGAAGGTTGTGCACCAGGAAGACGTGGGACAGGACCGACCCGGGCGACAGCGCTTCGGGTTCGACCTTGTCGCCGAGGCCGAGGCGCGGTCCGAGCGCGTTGTACCCGGCGAGGATGGCGATCGACACGGCGAGCGCGGCGTAGTACGGCGGCATTATCCGCCGGGCCCGGCGACGCATGTAGCCGGCGAACCCGCCGTTCAGCGTGGCGTCACCCGTGCGCGCCATGGGCAGCATCAGGCTG
Source organism: Actinomycetes bacterium (assembly GCA_031423915.1). Classification (GTDB taxonomy): domain Bacteria; phylum Actinomycetota; class Acidimicrobiia; order Acidimicrobiales; family Ilumatobacteraceae; genus JANMAT01. The sequence goes on from JANPGL010000452.1 coordinate 2,275, forward strand.
AAGCCGGACAGCACGATGAAGACGACCACGCCGTAGTGCCCTCGGCCGAACACCGTGGCGAACCATCGCATCGGCAACGGCAGGCGCGACGTGTCGGGAACCTTGATCGTGATCGCGTGGAACACGAGCACGTACAGGCTCGCCGCGCCGCGCATGCCGTCGAGGAAGTGGAGCCTCAGCCTCGGTTGCTCGCTCGCCATGCCTCGTCGCCTCCCGCTCGGACCCGGAACCGCCCGCCCTCGGTGCCTCGGCGTCGTACGCCGCCACGGACCATCGGCGGGATGGTATGCCGTCCGGCGTGCCCGTCGTCCGGCGCGTGGGGCATCGGACGGACGATAGGTTGCACGCACGCCCGGAAGCCCACGGGGCGTGGCGCAACCAGCTGTCCACCGTGTCCGACCTCCCGCCGCTGCCGGCCACATCCGACGCCCTCCAGGCGCCGCCTTCGACCGTCGAGTTCTCGCGGCCGTCCCCGCTGCGCAACGCCGCCCACCTCCTGTCGTCCCAGCTGGTCACCTGGGTGCTGGCGACCGTCGTCACGGTGGTGCAGCCCCGCTTCCTGGGGCCCGTCGCCCAGGGCCAGCTCCGCCTGTCGCTGTCGCTCTGGGGCATCGGCGCCGTCGCCATCGCGCTCGGCATGAACAACCTCCTGGCGCTCGACATCGCCCGCACCCACACGGCCAAGGACATCGTGGCCACCAGCCTCACGTTGCGGCTCGTGAACTTCGGCGTGGTGGCCGCGCTCATGGCCGCCTACGCCGTCGTCCGGGGTGTCGACGGCACCATGGTGCAGGTCCTCGCCCTCGGCGGCGTGGCGTGCGTCCTGATGTCGATGAACACCCTCGCCAGGGCCACGCTCATGGGCTTCGAGCACATGGGCTACATCGGCATCGCCGACGTGGCCGCGAAGACCGTGAGCGTCGTCGCGGTGATCGCCGTGCTCCTCGCCGGCTACGGCGTCGTGGCGGTGGCGTCCACGGGCGTGCTCATGGCCGTCGTCAGCAACGTGGTCATCTGGCGCTACACGCGGCGCATGCCGGGCGTCTCGATACGCCCGCGCCTGCGGGGCGCGGCGACGATGGCCAGGCGGAGCCTGGGCCTGCTGGCGGCCGAAGGCGCGCTGATCCTGTACCAACAGGTCGACGTGCTCGTGCTGTCCGCGCTCGTCGACAAGCGCCAGCTCGGTTGGTACGGCGCGTCGGATCTGGTGTTCACGTCGCTGTTGTTCGTCCCGAGCATCGTGTTGTCGTCGCTGCTCCCGGTGATCGGTCGCCTCCACGTGGACGACCCGGCGCGCCTCCGGTCGCTCGTCGACCGGGCGTTCGTGTCGCTCCTGGCGGTCGGCGTGCCCATCGGGTTCGGAACCATCGTCGTCGCCCAGCCCGCCGCCGTGCTGCTGTGGGGTCAGGACTTCGCGCCGACCGGACAGCTGCTGAGCGTCATGG
>JANPGL010000453.1:0-4992 GCA_031423915.1 Actinomycetes bacterium
CGGTGAGCAGCCTCGTCGCCGGCCACCTGGTCGTCGACGTGGCCGGCCTGTTCACGGGCCCGGGCGACACGGAGGGCACCGACGGGCTGTTCGTGCCGCTCGCGCCCACCCGTGTAGCCGACACCCGGACCCGCGAGCCCCGCGGCCGACTGGTGGGCGGGGTGCGGGCCGACGTTCCGCTCGTCGGCGTCGGTGGGGTTCCCGTGACCGGTGCGGGGGCGGTGCTGGTCAACGCCACGGCCACCGAGACGTCCCTGCCCGGGTTCCTCACCATGTACCCGGCTGGCACGACGCGTCCGCTGGCGTCCAACGTCAACGCAGATCGGTCGTGGCAGACGGTGCCGAACCTGGTCCTCGCCCGCCTCGGCGCCACGGGTGCGGTCTCCGTGCACGCCCAGCACACCGGTCACCTCGTGGTCGACGTGCTCGGGTGGTTCACCGGCGTGCCCGAGTCGGGCGACCCGGGCGTGCCCGCCGCCGAGCCGGCGCCACCGGTGCCCTCGTCGGGCGGGCGGCTGTCGCTCACGGGCGCCATCGGGGGGTCGATCTCGCCCAAGTCCGTCGTGGCCTCGGGCGGTGGCCTGCTGTTCGCCCAGAACATGATGTACACCCACACCATCACGGTGTACGACCGGGCCGGGCGTCTCGTGGCGACGATTCCCGATCGCGTCGACCTGGCGGCGTTCGGCCTCGGCGTCGGCGTGCAGGCGGGCGCACCTGTCGAGGCCGCCGTCGCCCCGGACGGCCGGCACGTCTACGTCAGCAACTACTCGATGTACGGGCCCGGCGCCGGCAGGGAGGGGTTCGACGACTGCACACCCGCCGACGGCGTGGCCGATTCCACCGTCTACCGCGTCGACGTGTCGACCCTCGCCATCGACCAGGTCATCCCCGTGGGCCCCGTGCCGAAGTTCCTGACCGTGAGCCCCGACGGACGTCGACTCGTCGTGAGCAACTGGTGCGGCGACAGCGTCTCGATCGTCGACACCGCGGCCGGGTCGGAGATCCGCCGCGTGCGTCTCGGCCGCTACCCGCGCGGTCTGGCCGTCACCGCCGACTCGAGCACCGCCTACGTGGCGCTGATGGGCGACGACCGGCTGGCCACCGTCGACCTGACCACCGGAGCCGTCGGCTACTCGGGTCGGGTGGGCAGCGGGCCCCGGCACCTGAACCTGTCGCCCGACGGTCGCTGGCTGTACGTGACGCTCAACGCCGATGGCGCCGTCGCCAAGGTCGACACGTCGACCCTGGCCGTCGTGGCCCGCGTGCCCACCGGCACGCAACCGCGAAGCGCGGCGCTGGCCGCCGACGGCCGCCACCTCTACGTCGTCAACTACGAGTCGCAGACGGCCAGCCGCGTCCGCACCGACGACTTCGTGGTCGACGCCGTGGTGGGCACGGCCAACCACCCGATCGGGATCACGTACGACGACGAGACGAACCAGCTCGCCATCGCCTGCTACGACGGCCGCATCCTGTTGTTCGTGGAGAAGTAGCGCGGTGTCCGTGGGTTCCGGGCTCCGGGTGGGCTTCGTCGGTTGCGGCCTGATCGCCTCGTTCCACTCGAAGATGTTGCGGGCCGCGGGCGACGCCGTCGTGCGGGTGGGCTGCTACGACGCCGATCCGGCTCGCACCGTGGCCTTCGCTGCGGCGAGCGGGCACGCGGCGTGCGCCTCCGAGGACGAGGTGCTCGACGGCTGCGACGCCGTGTACGTCTGCACGTGGACCTCCGAGCACCTGCGCCTGGTGCGCGCCGCGGCCGAGCGCGGCCTGGCGGTGTTCTGCGAGAAGCCGCTCGCTCCGACCCTCGCCGACGCGCGCCGGCTGGCCCGGGTGGTCCGCGACGCCGGGGTCGTGAACCAGGTCGGGCTGATCCTGCGCCGGTCGCCGGTCTACCTGTGGGCCCGCCACCTGCTCGACGACCCTGCCGCGGGACGGGTGCTGAACGTGGTGTTCCGCGACGATCAGTTCATCCCGATCCAGGGTCACTACGGCTCGGACTGGCGGGCCGATAGGAGCCGCGCCGGCGCCGGCACCCTGCTCGAGCACTCGATCCACGACGTCGACATGCTCCGCTTCCTCGTCGGTGACGTCGATCGGGTCAGCGCGTTCGCGGCCAACCACCACGGCCACGACGGCATCGAGGACGTGATGAGCGCCGTCCTCCGCTTCGAAGGTGGCGCCACCGGCACGCTCAGCTCCGTCTGGCACGACAACCTCGCCCGTCCGAGCCTGCGCCGCGTCGAGGTGTTCTGCGAGCGGCGGTGGATCGCCGTCACCGGCGACGACTGGTGGGGCCCCGTGGAGTGGACCGACGCCGACGGCACCTCGGGCACGCTGGCGGGCGCGGAGCTCGCCGCGGCCACCTCGGCGCTCGCCATCGGCGGCCACAACCCGGACGTGGCCTTCGTACGGTCGGCCGCGGCTCACGAGCCGGCCTGGCCCGACGTCGGGGTGGCGCTGGCCGCCCACGAGGTGGTCGACGCGCTCTACCGCTCGGCCGCCGCCGACGGTGCGCCGGTCAGCCCGCGGCTCACATCGTGACGAGGCGGAGCACCAGCGCGGCGACCGCCACGAGGCCGAGCACGGCAGGCGGTGCGATGTTCTTGTCGCCGGCCTTCACGTGGGTGACGACCGCACCCACGAAGTAGCCGATGACGCCGATGGCCGCCGCGATGCCCAGGGGCGCCACGGCCAGCCCGACGAGCAACCCGACGGCGCCGGCCAGCTCGGCCGCCGCCAGGCGGGGCAACCAACCCATCGGCACGCCGACCTTGCCGAGGTTCTCGACGATCTTGGGGTTCTTGGTCAGCTTGCCCATGGCCGAGCCGGCCAGGGCGAGCGCCAGCAGGACGGACACGATGATGCAGACGACGAACACGGGTTCCTCCGACGGAAGATGATTGGGTGTTCCAACCGTAATGCATGGATCATCCAAGGAAAATCGAACGCACCGCCCCCGCCCCGAACGGGACACCGCCGCGTAGGATGATGGCGTGGCGGACGACTGCAGCGCGAACCCGTTCGGGCTCCTGGTGGAGCTGGCCGATCGCCTCCGGGCGTTCATGGACGCCGCCGCCGCTGCCGAGGGGCTCACCCCGCCGCAGGCCCATGTGCTCCTCACGCTCGAGGAGCCGTTGCACATGAGCGCCCTGGCCGAGCGCAAGCTGTGCGACCCGTCGTCGGTCACGTCGCTCGTGAAGCGGCTCGAGCGCGACGGCCTGGCCCAGCGCGTCGTCGATGTCGGGGACCGGCGGGCCCGTCTGGTGCGGCTCACCCCCAAAGGGCGCCGGGTGCGCTCCCGGCTCCAGGAGCGCCTGGCCGGGGCCGACGGCGTGCTCGACGAGCTCAGCGCCGACCAGCGCCGGTCGCTCGCCGCGCTGTTCGACGGTGACCGCTCGCCCCGGTAGGGCAGACTTCGGCCCATGGCCGATCACCACACCGGGCAGACCGTCGAGCTGCTGCAGACCCTCATCCGCAACGCGTGCGTGAACGACGGCACGGCGGCGTCGGGCCAGGAGGTGCGCAACGCCGACGCGCTGCAGGCATTCCTGGAGCCGACGGGCATGACGCTCCAGCGGTACGAGCCCACGCCGGGTCGCGTGTCGCTGGTCGGCCGCATCGAGGGATCCGACCCCGCGGCGCCGTCGCTGTGCCTCATGGGCCACACCGACGTCGTGCCGGTCACGCCCGAGGGCTGGTCGCGCGACCCGTTCGGCGGCGAGCTCGTCGATGGCGAGGTGTGGGGCCGCGGTGCCGTCGACATGCTCAACATCACGTCGTCGATGGCGGTCGCGGTGGCCGAGCTCGCCCGTCGGGGCTTCCGGCCGCGTGGCGACCTCATCTACCTGGCGGTGGCCGACGAGGAGTCGGGCAGCGCCCACGGGGCGCAGTGGCTGGCCGATCACGTACCGGACGACATCCGGGCCGACTACGTGCTCACCGAGAACGGCGGGCTCCACACCGGCTCGCCCGAGGCACCGTTCGTGGCCATGAACGTGGGGGAGAAGGGCGTGGCGTGGCGCCGGCTGCGCCTGCGCGGCACGCCGGGCCACGGGTCCGCGCCGTACGGCAGCGACAACGCGCTCGCGAAGGCCGCGGCCGTGATCAACCGGCTGACCGAGTACCGGCCGGCGCCGCGCGTCCACGAGCTGTGGCGCACCCAGCTCGAAACCATGGATCTCGACGACGAGCTGCGCGCCGCGCTGGCCGACCCGGCCCGCATCGACGCCACGCTGGCCGCGCTGCCGGTCGGCGCGGCGCGCCACCTGCACGCCTGCACCCACACGACGTTCTCGTGCAACGTCGTCGAGGGCCACCACATGAAGACGAACGTGATCCCCGACCGCGTCGAGCTCGGCGTCGACATCCGCACGCTGCCCGGCGAGGGCGCCGACGAGGTGCAGGCCCACCTCGACGCCGCGCTCGGCGATCTGGCCGGCCAGGTCGAGGTCGAGATCGTGATGAACGACCCGGCGTCGATCAGCCGGGTCGACACCCCCCTGTGGGACGCGCTCCAGCGCGGCGTGGCCCGCCAGTTCCCGACGGCCCGGCTGACGCCGCGCATGATCGTCGGCTTCACCGACGCCCGGGTGTTCCGGGCCATGGGCGCCACCGCCTACGGCGCCGGGCTGTTCAGCCCCGACCTCGACGCCGCCGAGTTCGGCCGCCGGTTCCACGGCAACGACGAGCGCGTCGACGTCGCCTCGCTCGGGCTGTCGACGCAGCTGTGGCTGGACGTGGTCACCGACCTGCTCACCTGAGCGCCGGTACGCTCGGCCCATGGCGGCGCACGAGATGGTCATCAGCGAGCGGACCCCGAACGGCACGGCGTTCGAGTGCACGAGCCCGGGCTGCGGCCGGCGGGTCGTGCTGCACGCCGGTGGCGGGCGCACGGTCGTGCAGGCCGGCGACGCCTGGTCGCCCCACCGGGGCGGTTTCGGCGTGGTCGTCGGCTCGTCGAGCGGGGCCTGACGCCGGGCGCGTCACTGC